>PHAG01000005.1 GCA_002841625.1 Firmicutes bacterium HGW-Firmicutes-1
CATGTGGAGACCTGTTGTCTGTTGAAACGTTTATAAACACTGGAGTTGAGTTGGTACGCAGTATTACGATTTCAAGGGTTCGGAAACATAAATAAAGAATGCATCCTTACTCAGTGAGGCAAGGATACGTTCTTTTTTTTGAGACGCTTTCGTTAGTTTTTATCATTAAAAAGAGGCTTTAACTTTTGATATTATTGTTGGTGTGATATAATTTTAGATATAGAAAACGTTAGTTGAGAGGTAGTCATGAAAGGGGGAAGTTAATGATGAAATTTTTGAATGATGAGATAATTTATCTGAATATTAAACAAGCTGTTGAATCTGCTCAACAAAAAGTATATGCTACAGTTAATTTTGTTATGGTAGTAACATATTGGAACATTGGTAAACAGATTTACGAAGCACAGGGAGAAAATGAGCGAGCGGAGTATGGAATAGGGTTATTGAAATACTTATCAGAAAAATTGACTGAGGAATTTGGGAAAGGTTATAATGTGACAAACCTAAAATATATGAGGCAGTTTTATAGTGCTTTTCAAAATTGTCACGCACTGAGTGACCAATTAAGTTGGACTCATTATAGATTAATACTAAAGGTTGAAGATGAAGTAGCACGTGCATTCTATTTGGATGAATGTGTAATATCAAATTGGAGTACCAGACAATTAGGAAAAAATGTTTTTGTAGTTGTCTGACTATGAGGTATACATTAATGGATATAAACAGCAATTTTAACTAATTTTTTATTAGAGGGGAGTAAATAATGAATGAGATTAGAAGTATCAGGAAAATAATAACAGGAAAAAATGGAATGGACTGCGCAGGTGTTAGACTTGTCAGAGTGTTAGGAAATAATGATGTTTCTGACTTTGACCCGTTTCTTTTGATGGATGCATTTGACGAGCACAGTTAGAATAAGGCGTGAGAGCGATGCTTTCACGTCTTTTATAGATAGGAAAAAATTCGATGGACAACCCATTCTTTATAAATGAGGAAGGTATTAATAGTTTTATAATGCTTGACAATTAGATTGGGATATGATATACATATCGTACAATACGAACTACGTAATATACGAAAGGAGAAATAATGAGCATAAAAGAAAGTGTACTGATAAGAAAATCGGTCAGAAGGTATAAGGATACATGTATAGAAAGTAATATTCTAATAGAAATACAGAAGGATAAGGTATAAGGATACATGTATAGAAAGTAATATTCTAATAGAAATACAGAAGGATTTGGAGAAATACACACCTAAATTCGGCACTTCTAGGGTGAGATTTGAAGTCTTGACGGCTGAAGATGAAACAGAAGTTGCTAAACTAGGTTTTTTATGGGGAGTTGGTAAGATTAACGCACCATATTGCATAATCGGAATATGTGAAGATGACCAAGGAATGCAAGAACTAGGATTTGCATTGGAACCTGAAGTGCTGAAACTTACATCAGCTGGATATGGAACTTGCTGGATAGGTACTTTTGACAGAAAGGCATTGAATTTAAAAATTAATATTAAGGAAAATGAACGGATTGGTGTAGCAATAGCATTTGGCGTAGCGCAGAATGAAGGATTTTTAAATAACAATTTTAGAAAGATAGCTGGAAGCACAAAAAGGAAAGATATTAAAGAAATCTGTATGAATTACCCTGAAGTGAAAGCGGATGAAGAAATTGCCGTTTTAGTAAAAATGTCTATTTTGGCACCGTCATCCAATAATGGACAACCAGTAAGAATTATTATTAAAGAGAAAAGAGCAGATTTTTTTCTGGTAGGTAACAGTAGAATTGATGCTGGAATTTTTATGTCGCATTTCTATCTATGTGCAAGTGAAATCAGTGATACTGTCGATATTTCGATTGAGAGCCACCCTCTTGAATGTTATAATCAAGAAAAAGCAACAAAATATATAGCAAGTATATTTTTTTAGAAAGGAAAAAGTATGATAAGTAAAAACGAGAATTCGGAGCAGTTGGCACAGTTATGGCACAAGATAATGATAAGTGGCGATATAACGGTGTGTACAGAGAAATTAAAAGGTGCATCGATAATTGATGTAAATATACTTAGATTATTGGAAGAAAATGAAACAATGATATTGAGAGATATTGGAACTAAGCTTTCTGTTAGCCCAAGTACATTGAGTAGTGCAATTAAGAGAATGGAAAAGAACGGACTGATTGAGAGAGTTATCTGTAAGGAAGATTTAAGATCTTTTTCTATAACATTGACAGATGATGGTAAGCAGACAATTAATGAGCATTATGAACTAGAACTAAAGATCATGGATATGTTGTTAGGTCGTTTGGATTCGGAAAACGAGAGAAAAGAATTTCTAAAGATGTTGAAAAAGCTAATAGGATAGAAAATACTTCTCCGCTAAGGCCCTGCCAGGTTCAACTGTCATCTTTTTTGTATCCTCAAGGCATTGTGAGACGGTGGTTAAGCTGGAAAGACTTTAGCGAGCAATACCAAATGATAAAAGCCCTTGAGTGACTTTAATGCGCTCAAGGGCTTTTTGAATTTGGGGACATATCTACGGGATATAGTAAGTCGATAGCTTTTATCCATAATACATTTATTTAGATAGGGACTAAAAAGTGCAATTTTCGGTCTGATTTATAGGACATTCTATAGATGACTTCTTGTCGCTACAATGAAATGGCTATTTCAATGCGTTCGTAAATAGATTAAAGCTAAATTTTAAGAATTCATCCTCATCCATCGAAAGAGCCTGCCAAATGCTTTTATCCGTGAAGGCGACGGTAAAAAGCAGACTGAAAGCAGAAAAGAAACCGAAAAACATCGCTTTCTGCATGTCCAGGTTTGGGTTAATACTGCCGTCAGATAAAGCAGCTTCACTCAGAGAAGCGAGAGATCTCATCCGAGCGGCATCTATCTGCTTGATCTCCTGATAATGAGGGCTGGCTTCGATGTTTTGTTGGTTGGCCGGCAGGTAGTTCAAAATGCGAAATGAGTCCGGATACTCCTTGTAAAAGGAAAGATGGGCGAGATTGGCTAGGTGAATCTTATCCCTCACATTTTCGCCGCGTTCAAGGGCATCGAAGGAGGCCTTGGCAAGCAGACGTGCACCACTTAGCGCAACGGCGTAGTAGAGATCTTCCTTGCTCTGAAAATATTGATACAGTGTACGTTTTGTAAGACCGGCTTTTTTAACCACCTCATCAATAGAAGTGTTTTCAAAGCCCTTTTCTGCAAATAACTTTTCTGCCGCGTCAAGAAAGGTTTCTTTTTTATGGATTTTATTCGCTTCACGCTTCGATAAATTTTCTTTCATTTTTTAAATTCTCCTATTGACACAAAAGTAAACTGGCGTTATACTAATCTCAAAAGTAAACTGGCGGTATACTAATCGAATATAGAATACCATAGTTTAACGAAAATGTATAGGGGATTTGTATATGGAAATCGCAATAATATCATACTCACCGACAGGCAATAACGAAGCCTTGGCAGGCCGTGTCGCCACTTAGGGCGTCATTTCGGTGAGTTGAAGGCGAAATACTTGAAATATGCGTATGTGTCGATCAGCGGAGTGGCGCGTCAGGTACCTAGCAGAACTGCAACCAAAACGGCCGAGACCGACCATAAAGGATACAAGCACTTACCGCGTAACGTTCCCTGCAATGATCGCAGGAGCGTCTATTCCATTGTCACCATGATGCTGTTTGTTGTTTTTGGCGTATTGGCTGGAATGGAACAACCCAACTATGAATTAAACCTACCGACACCAATGATGGGCATTTTTGAGCGCATTAATATTTACGGATACATGTTATGGATTATAGTATTCTCCAAAGCACAATTACAGTTGAGTAAGAGTAAATTATGAGCATGGTGAATTTATAAAAAATGCATAGACATTTCATTAATTAAGCTTTTATGGAGGTGAATTTACGATGAAAAATGAAAGAGTTGCTTCTCAAACGGCCATGCTTATTGCCTCTCTGCGAGCACTGGCTTGTTATGAGGAAGACGCGAAGATCCGGGGCGGAGACACTCTGGCTGAGCTGTTCTTGCCAGACGATAAACGTAAGCCGCTTCAATTCCGCGATCTTCGTAACCAGATCAAAAAGATGATTCCCGAAGGTTTGTATGAGTATGTCATAGCGCGAACAAAATATTTTGACGAATTATTTCAGCTATGCCTGTGTGACGGATTTTCTCAAATCGTGCTACTGGGCGCGGGATATGACAGCCGTGCTTATCGGTTTGCCGGTCTGAGCTGTGGCGCCGTCATTTTCGATACGGACACAGTCATAACGCAGCAGGAAAAGTGCTGGAAGCTGATGGAAGGCAACGTGACAATTCCAGAAAATGTAATTTTTGTCCCAATCGATTTCAATCATGATGACCTGTTCGAAATACTTGGTAAAGCAGGATATGACGAGGCTTTACCAACGCTGTTTATCTGGGAAGGCGTAACTTTTTACTTGAATCCGCAAGCAGTAGATACAATGCTTAAGACAATCAGCAATCACGCCAGTCGCGGAAGTCTGCTCAGCTTCGACTTCCAGCACACGGATAGGGAATACACACTTATCGACACGCAGCTAAAAGACGAGCAGATTAAATTTGGTATGGATACTGAAAGGTGTGCCGAGTATCTGGGCGGGTTTGGCTTCACTTTGCGGGAAAAGCTGGATGCACAGAGCTTGGAAAGCCGTTATCTTATAACATCGGGTGGCATTCCGTTTGGGAAAATCAATCCGATCATGCATCTAGTTACAGCAGAACTATAACACTAAAAATCAAAAAAGATTATAGAATTCGATATGATCCACTTGCCAGTCTGGATGAAAAATCTGTATTTCATTATATTGGGATCGTGATGGTATAAATGAGTTCATCGTAAACATTGTTTATAGGTAAAGTAAACAATGATTATTCGAATTGTTGAAGGGAGTATGATTATGAATAACATAAGCGTCGTTTATGCAACAAAAACACAACATTCAAAAAAGCTTGCAGAGGCAATAGGGAAAGAATTAAACATTGAAGCAAAAAACATCTCTGAATATCCTCAGCTCCAAAAGGCTAGCCTGTTCTTTCTTGTCGGGGGTATTTATGCCGGCAAGAGTAATTCCGAGCTTTTATCTTACGCCGAAAAGCTTGATGCTTCCATTGCCAGCAAGGTTGTACTTGTGACTAGTAGCGTGTCAACCAGCCATCGTACTCAAAGAGATATTCGTGCACTGCTTGTAGAAAAAGGCATCGACGTTGTCGATGAGATAACATGCACAGGCGCATTACTGTTTGTCAAATTAGGCCATCCGAATAAGAAAGAGATCCAAGCCGTTGCAGAAAGAGCTAAAGATATATCGAAAAGAGTGATGGAAGTATAGATTTCAAGGAGTTTCGGAATTCCAAGAGTTCTGTTGTATCGAAGGGTATTTGGCAAGTGACATCTTTTTTGTAGGGGACTCAGCAGGTGCAGGTATAGAGTTGGCAACAATGTTGAAAATCAAAGATGAAGGGGGCATGCTACCAGCTGGATGTGTAGCCTTTTCCCCGTGTACAGATATGACACTCTCCAGCGATTCACTTAGAACAAGAGCTAAGGCAGACCCATGTACGCCCAAAGGGGCAAATGAAACGTATACAAGCTATTATGTGGGTGATGGGGATTCAACGCATCCATATGCCTCCCCACTTTTTGGAGATCTAAACGGGCTACCACCAATCATGATTCATGTTGGAAATGATGAGACGCTTTTAGACGATTCGGTAAGATTTGCAGAAAAGGCGAGTAAAGCTGGCGTTGAGATGCATTTAAAGGTATGGAAAGGGATGTTTCATTGTTTCCCATTGCTTGCACCGATGTTTGTAGAAGCGACAAAGGCGCTCGATGAGGCCTGCCTGTTTATAAGAGAAAAAATGTTTTATGAAGAAAGAATGTAACCAGATTGTATATATTCCAAAGCAAAGGGACAACAGCCAGCGCTTCCCAGAGGTCAAGAACTGGTAGTATCTTCCTTGATTTGTTAGATATCAAACCTTTGTAAACCTACAAAAAGCTCACGTCAGTCTATTTTTAGTGTGTAGAGTTAATTCACCCACTTTTGTTCTACGCATCTATTAAAATATAATTTAGCTGAGAGTTGCGCTCGAATAAATTGAAAATAAAAATTAAGTGAGTAATATAAAGAAAATTAGAAAATATTAAGGGGGTAAAAAATGGAGTTTACAGAGGTAATAAGCAAGAGAAGAACCGTTAGAGATTTTTTACAGGAGAAAGTAACACCTGAGATCATTGAAAAGGCACTAGAGGCTGGACTTAAAGCTCCAAGTTATAATCATCTTAAAGAATGGGATTTTATTTTAGTAAAAGACGTTAATACACGTTTTACTTTGATTCAAACAGAGAAGATGATTGAAGAGGCTACAGATGAGCTAAAGCAAAATCTTCAGGGTTATGAAGCACTTGTTAAGAGTATGTATATGGATGCGGTGCCAAAGCAAAAAAAGATGATATTAAGTGCACCTGAATTACTGGTAGTGGTATACAAACCCAAAACACTAGTGAGTGTTAGCGAGAAGGTGTATGATTTGAATTGCCTTGCTTCTGTATGGTGCTGTATTGAAAATATCCTACTAAGTCTTGCTGATAGCGAAGTGTACGGCGTTACATTTATTCCTCAGAACACTTGTGAGATAAAGAAAATTTTAAATGTTCCAGAGGAACTAGAGGTAGCGGCGATCATTCCATTTGGATATAAGGCAATAGATGCTAAAATTTATCCTCAGAAGGAAGTTAAGTTAGTTGATAGGCTACATGTTGACACCTGGTAAGATTTCTATTTGCCACAGTTCAATAATGCAAACGCCATCTTTTCAATGTCTGCGAGGTTTTTCAACCTTTCAACTATTGGCGACGATAACATTAGTGATTCAGTTGTGAAAATTGACTGGGTCATTAGTTTTGAAGAAATATTATGAAAGTCAAGGCGCGAGGGAACCACTTTTCGGCGTTACAACAGGTGACTTGAAGCCAATTGCTAAAAGAATAAAGAAAAACCAACAACTTGTTGAGGAACTATATGCAACTGGAAACTATGATGCGATGTATCTAGCTGGAATGTTAGCAGACCCTAAAAAGATGACTCCCGTAGATTTTGATTATTGGATTGATAAGGCGTACTATCATATGATTTCAGACTTTATTGTCGATGTAACACTTGCTGAAACCGATTTTGCTCAGGAGGTAGCGGATAAATTTATTGCAAGCGGGGATGAATTAATTATGTCTGCAGGATGGAGCTGTTACGAATGGTTGATCGGCTCTTATGACTATTTAATGATTTCTAACTGCTTCGCTTGTAGGATTGCATCCAAAGCGTTATTTACCTCTAATTTCTTATAGATAAGTTTGGTGTGGGTTCTGATAGTGTTTAAACTAAGACCTGTAAGTTCAACTATTTCAGCGTTATTATAACCTTTGGCAAGGAGCTCTAAAACATATTTTTGCTTGGGAGAAAGTGAAACCTTAACGAAATCAGTGCTATGGGTTAGTCCCTTAAAATATTTTGATTGTTCGTAGGCCACTATGTATACCTTTTTCACATATTTATGCAGGTCGTCTGGTTGCCCCGGTTCCTTTTCCAATTTTTTTGTAATGGAGGAAAGAATAGGCAAAACGGCATTACCTTCATTGGCAATCACACGTATAAAGCCATATGGTTGCAAAGATTCCAATACTTGACGAAGCCTATTTTGGGCTTCTTTCTTTTTGCCTGTCACCCAATCTATTATGGACAACAGAACATCAGCTTCTGCAATGTCAAGAAGCCTGCTATATTTTTCAGAAAGCGCCTTGAGTTGATGTAATGCGTTGTATGCTTTATCCATTTGGTTAAGCACTATATAAGCTCTAACAGTTGTGTAATTGCGATATATCTTGTAAAACTCATTAAAAGAATGGTCATTAATATAATAACATTTCAGCCAATGATCAGCGGCTGCTTTTTCACCGTTTAATAGAGCTCTTCTCGATTCGTACGCGGATAAATTTTTTAAAAGGTATTGGCTGGAACTTATCGAAATATATCCCTTTACTTCCTTCATAGTGGTTTCGTATTTCGCCTGTTTGTTTTGCAATAAATAAAGCTCAGCAATTAAAACATAAATGGCATATACAAACTCAGGACTCATACTATCGTTGATTGTGCTTTTTAAATAAAGGGCAAGATCAAGTGCTTCATGCAGTTCGTTTTTTTCCATCAAAAGTCCTGATTCAGCACCTTTAAACATAATTTCTAGATTTTCCTTTATTATGTTTTCTGAAAAGGTACTTACATTATTCATAGCATGAGGATCTAATATTTCATAAAAATCCCTGGCGCATCTGTGCAAAAACGGAAGCTGAAAGGTAAAGGTGGGAGATTGTAAAGAGGTATGCGTATGTTGAACTGTTGGGATTTTTGCAATGTACTTATCTAGTTCGGAAAGCTTTATTCGGCAATCCATCAAAAGGATACTTGTAGCATTTTCCAAGGATTCAGGATATTTCTCTGCAATTAACGTAAGTAAAGGAAAGAGCTTGTCAAACAAATGTTTTAAAACATCGACATCCCCATTTAAGTATGCAAAAAATATTCGTGCGAGGTAGAGTAAGGGCGCTTTATCACAAATCACATCTGGAATGTTATGTAAGTTATATAGCTTGTGGAAGTCCACATATTCATCGAGTGAAAAAGTCTTTATACTGTAAAAGCTACGAATTGTCTGTGAAATGGTCAACATATCACCACTTTTCATGGCATAATTCTTAGCTGCCAAGAAATCACCTGTATTCAAATAGTAATCAGCTACCTTTTTATTAAGCGTGGCCTTATCCAAGTTGCTTTGACTTAATTTATCGCGTAGGAAGTCTAGAAATAGGTTATGGTATCTGAACTGTGAGCCCATAAGCGAAATATGGGCGTTATCGCTCACTAAAACATCCAGTGTTTCTTTACAATGATCGGCCTCTGTCAAATATTCACAAAGTTCTAAAGAAAATCTATCAGGAACAGATGTTTTCACTAAAAAGTTGCGCATAGGATCATCCAAACGGGCCCATATATTTTCAAAAAAGCTATTAATGGATAATTTCTGGCTTTCATGTGATACGTCAATGATACCGCTCATTGCCATCGTGTTAATTGCAATTACCCAACCTTCTGTATACTCCTTAATGCCCATCGACTCATCCTTGGTTATAAACCTACCGTAGCTCGCAAAATGTTTTCTAATCTCATCGTCTGAAAAGGATAATTCATGGATTCCAATCTGAGAAATATTTTCTTGTCCATACAAAGAAATCTCAGCTTCTGGAAGATTCTTTCTACTTAAAATGACAGCCGTAAAAACAATGGGAAGTCGCTTTAAGATATAAGGTAGCGATTTTTTTATTTCTTCGTTTTGTATGAAATGAAAATCATCCAGTATAAGGGCATATTTTTGGCCTTCATATAAAAGCTGTGACATCAAATCAATGGTACATTCAATCGGCGTTGCGTTAAAGGCAGGTGATTTTAAAAGATTGGAAACTTCCTGGTCATATGGAATAACGTTTAGCAAGCTCATGCAAAAAAGCTTATAAAACAATAAAGGTGTGTTATCATAAGTATCCAGTGAAATCCAGATGGTTTTACAATCAGTTTTTTTAAGCCATAAAAGTGTCGAAATGGTTTTCCCGTAGCCGGCAGGAGCCTGAACATATATGTACTTATTTTTAGCTGCTCGCTCAAAAGTGCGTAACAATTCGGGGCGAGGGGCACAAATTTCCGGCAGGGATGCCGGTGTTTGTTTGGATGTCTGTAAATGATTCATATTGGTTCCACCTCCATCATTACTTACAATATATCATTTAAAATTCAAATTAACAATAATAATGTGCCATTTTATTGAATATTTACTTGTTTTCCTGTCATAAGCGCTTCGCATAACAAAAAATATTTTTCTAAACATCACATCGATGGGATTGTGGTTTTTAAGTAAACATATAGAATAGAATAAAGATTAATTAGGAGAGGAGCATCCTTTATGAATGAACTTTTAGCTAAAGCCTTCGATTTTGGGATACGCATTGTTGAACTATCTAATTATCTCGATGAAGAAAAGAAGCAATTCCCTTTAATCGAGAGACTGCTAGAATGTGGTACAAGCATTGGTGTTCATCTGCGTATATCAAAAGAATATGCTAAAAACCAGACGGGAAGCTATGTAACAGCTTATGAGTTGTCACTAGAAACGGAGTATTTACTAGAATTGCTTGTAAAAACAGGTTTTCTCCACGAGAACCAAAGCATACCCATACTAAATGATTGTAAATTGATTAAGGATGAAACTGCAAAACTATTAACAAAAAACCAAATAAGGAGTGAATGAAATGAAAAAAATTAAGTTAAGAAGGGGTTCAATGTTATTCGCATTACTAATGGTATTTAGTTTACTTATTCCGATGGCTACTCCTGTTACTGCCGAATCGACGCCTCCAACGACAATCAGTGCACCGGAAAACTTTGCCGCTTCTAATTACAGGGGCACATCTGTTTATTGCACCTTGAGTGCTCCAGATGATTTACGAGAGCTCATTAACAAGACCAATGCGGAACGTGGATATGGTATGAAAATACTGGCTCAGGTAGATTTTAAGACGGATAGTGGAAACTGGCATTATGCTTCAGATTGGGATGATGGGGCTACATTTACAAAATATACACTGAATTACTACAATAGTTTGACAGGTGGTGATAAAGGTTTTTATTTAGGACATCAACAACTTGCCTTCAAAAACATGTTTCCTACTGATACAAATGTACCAGTTGAAGCGGCATTTACTAGTTGGGATTGGTATAAAAGCCACTCAATGACGCTTAGATCCCGATTTGCAATTGATTTTGGTAATAATAACATAGTATTTTCCGATTGGTCGAATGAATATGTCTTGTCTAATGGCAATAAAATGGACTACATGAAAATTTTAAATCAAAATGCACCCAAAATTCTGTCCTCCAAAATAGAAACATTGGGAGTCAATAAGGTTCCTTGGGTTATACTACAGCTTGATCAACATCCTGATGCAATACAAATGTTTAATGCTGCCTCGGGTAATTCCATGTGGACTGAAATCTGGCTTAGAAAAAAGGGGGATCAGGAGTTCAAAAATATTGGGACTGCCTCCTTTACACAGGAAAATATCTATCTAGATGTAAGCGCTTATTTTGAGAAAAAATTAGACAATTATGACGCTCAGGCTTATGAAGTCAAGGTACGCTACAAAATTGATGAACGAGCATATCAGCAATCGGGAGCAACTGAATACAAGTTGCTGTACAGTCCATTCTCCAACATCCTTTCCTACGGTATGCCTGAGTGGAGTGGTAACTCAACCTGGGCAACACCAGAGTTAGAAAAAGCTTCAAAGTTAGGGTTGATTCCAGATATCCTTAAAGGTGCTGACATGACGAAAAACATCACTCGGGAAGAATTTGCTGAAGTTGCTCTTTTAATGTATGAAAAGGCATCAGGTATAACCACTACTACACCTATTTCACCAAATCCATTTGTTGATACGACCAACCCTCAGATATTGAAAGCGTTTCAGTTGGGTATTGTAAAGGGTTATAATGACACCGAGTTTAGACCTAAGGAATTTATCAACAGAGAGCAAGTAGCATCTATGCTAACACGCGCCATAAAATTGATTGCACCGAACGCAGACTATTCTATTGAAGGAGCACCTATATTTACTGACAATAAGGATATTTCAGGATGGGCATTAAACGACTGTCTATATATTGCTAAGACCGGTATAATAAAGGGTTCGGATGGCAAGTTTATGCCAAGAGCTATAACTGATGCTCAAAAAGCAGTAGGTTATGCAAACAACTCCAGAGAGCAGGCTCTGGCAATGAGTGTTCGTACAGTTGAGGAATTAGCTGGTCAAAAATAATACAAATGAAAAATCCTTTCTGGGTATAAGTGATTTTTTCCAGAAAGGATTTTTTTACCCTTTTACATAATTTCTGTGTACACAGCCAGGTTAGCATAGCTCGAGAGGGGTATAGTGAGAAGAATATTCCCTAAATTATGCGAACAAATAGTTTCTGTGACTCCACACCCCACACATGTGGAAGGTGTTTTGAGACTGGTAAAAGTACATTTATAAACGGCATCAGTGGCTGAGTATTGCTTGTAAGAATACCCCTCACATTCTGATTTGTAGGGCTGCTTAGAACTATTTAAAGACTTATTATTATATAGCTATAAAAACTGATTTCAACTCTTGAGATCAGTTTTTCTTAAGGTGTCACTGTTCATATGAATCTGTTCCTTAAAAGTTTTTGAGTTCATAAAGAAACTCACTTGACAATAACTTCCACAGGTGATAAAATTAAATCACAACAGACCGACCGTCGGTCTTCGTGAATTCAAACTAAGAATAGGTGATTGTATGACATTAAAAGATAAGATTGTAGATGCAGCTTATGAATTATTTGGATTAAAAGGATACGAGCATACGTCAGTAGCAGAGATTATTGAGAAAGCTGGTGCTTCTAAAGGTGGTTTCTATCATCATTTTAAGTCAAAAGAGGAAATTCTTGAGACCATTACATTCAATTATATTGACATGATTAGAGTTCAATATGATGGTATACTTGCAGATCGGACGTTGACGGTGATAGAGAAATTTGTGGAATCTTACTATCGATTGAACGCAATGAAAGTTGAATCTGTCAAAGATTGGGATAAGATCAGGAACCTCTATACATTTAAAGACAACCATATCTTATTAAAAAAAATGGGTGAGGCATTTGAGAAAGAAACGGCTAGATACTTTAAGGCATTGATTGAACAAGGTAATAAACTGGGGGTCTTTGATGTAACATCACCTAAAGCGTTGGCTGCATTATGGGCAAGAGAAGTCATTAGATTCCAACAGATGACTAGATATGTCCTGTTTCGTAAGAATCTTACAGAGGAAGACTATTTTGAAACATTGGTGTTTAATGAACAATTGATTAATCATCAACTTGGCTTAGAGAAAAATACCATTCAGTTAAGAGCGATGGCAGATTCTTTTCTCGCTTCAATGAAGGAGCAAATGGAAGGTAAGGTGAAATAGATGATTAAGTGGTTTGAGGAAATACGAGAAGAGGATTTTCAATTAGTTGGTGGTAAAGGTGCCAACTTGGCCAAAATGTACCAGACTGGATTAAATGTACCCAATGGCTTTGTTATCCTTTCATCTAGTTATGATCAATATATAGAGGACAACCAACTGGGTAAGTTAATCAATGAGATTATGGCACAAGATATATCGATCAAAGAAAAATCAAGTCAAATTCAGAGTCGGTTCAATATTGATAAAACATCAGAAGAACTTATAGCACAGATTAAACATGGATTTGCATTAATCGAAAGTGGTAGAGTTGCCGTTAGAAGTAGCTCAACAGCAGAAGATTTACCGGGTATGAGTTTTGCAGGTCAGTATAGTTCATATCTGAATGTTACTGAAGAGGATTTGCTAGAGAAAGTAATCTTATGCTGGCAATCACTATGGCATGTACGCGCCATGGATTACAGAGATAGACAAGGCATTACGAGAGATTTTAGCCATGGCGTTGTTGTCCAAGAGATGGTCAATAGCCATATTTCAGGGGTCGTGTTCACAGCCAATCCTATAAATGGTCTACGCAATCAAATGGTGGTGAATGCTTCTTGGGGACTTGGAGAAGCGATAGTTAGTGGTGAAGTAAATCCAGATCAATATGTGGTTGACCGAGTGACTGGTGAAGTGATTGATGAGCAGATTCAAGATAAATTGATTCAATATAGATATGGACAGGAAGGTATAGAGAAAGTTGAGTTATCAAGGGAAGTATCAAACATAACGTCATTGAACAAAACTCAACTTGAACGTTTACTTAAGGTATGTGATGAAGCAGAGAACTATTTTGGAACACCTCAAGACATGGAGTTTGCCATTGACGAAGAAGGGGTGCTATATGTAGTACAGTCTAGAGATATCACAACTTTATATCCTATTGAGAATCTAGTTCACGATGGGAAACTAAGACCTTATATGAGTGCTAGTACAGTATTACTTGGTGTGAGAGAACCTTTTACACCACTTGGTTTTGATTTGATGAGTCAGATGTTTCCAACGATTATTAACGTTATGACTGCTAGAAAGAAGAAGCCCTTAACAAATAGTTTTGTTGCTTACTCAGGTCAAAGAATATACGTGGACATGTCCTATCTTTTATCTAATAGTCTAGTAGCAAAACAATTTGCAAATGCGTTCTCCGGTAATGACTTGCCTCTTAAAGGTGTCATGTTACAGCTGATTGAGGATTATGGCAGACAGCTGAGAAAACAAGGCATACGATTTAAGCTACCACTGGGCTTTGTTAAATATGGTTTATCCATTACATCTAAGATGAGGGCTATTGGTAAAATACCAAACAGCCAACGTTATGATGCTATGAAGCTTGAAGGGGACCGCTGGTTTGCTAAGATTGTTAAAGATTATGAACGAGCTGACACAACCGAGGAAAGGCTAGAATTTGCAAATAAAGCTCTTGTAGAAGCATTTAAGTTATCTCAAGTAGAAGCATTTTATTGTATTGATGTAAACAATTATATCAAGATTGAGAAGATACTGAAGAAGCATTTTGGTAATACCTATAAGGTGGAAACATTGGCTCAGTCATTGCCAGGATGCTTTACACAAACAATGACAATACGACTGAATGAATACGCTAAATCCTGCACAGTTAAGGGTATTGAACCCTCAGTTGATGACCCTGACTTTCAAGATCTAGTTAAAGATTATGGACATCGTGCCAACATAGAATTAGACTTTGGTACAGTAAGATGGCGTGAAGATCCTACCTATCTATTAGACTTAGTTAAGAGTTATATGGTGGATGATATGTTTGAACGTAATCTACAAGACCATAAAGATAAACGACAAGAAGCTGAAGATATGATTGAGGAAGTGGCGGAGAAGTTATCATCTATCATTGGCAAAAATCGAGCAGAAAAATTCAGAACGTATATGATCAACTATCGATATGGTGCGGCTATGAGAGAATATCCTAAATCAGATATAGTAAGGTTTATAGAACTTGCTAGAAAATCAGTTCAAGTTATTGGTCAACGGCTAGTTGAAGAAGGTAAGTTAGACTACCCAGAAGATGTATTCTATCTACGTCATGACGAAATCTTTAGAGGTGTTAACCTTAAAGAGCTTGTAATTAAAGCCAAAGAGGCATACAACAAAGAAATGAACAGAAAAAGCATACCTAGAATGTTATTGAACAATGGGCACACGTACTATTCAACAACGAAAGTAACGCCAGGTGCCAATACATTAGTTGGATTACCGTTATCTGCGGGTGTATACGAAGGTGTGATAAAGGTGGTATATGATCCTCTGAATCATACCCTAAAAGAAGGGGAGATTATGGTGACCGAAAGCACCAATCCATCCTGGACACCACTTTTTGCCACAGCAGGTGCACTGATTATGGAGTATGGTGGACCAATGAGTCATGGTGGAATTGTTGCAAGAGAATATGGGATTCCAGCAGTAGTTGGGATTTCTGCAGCGATGGATGTGCTTAAAGATGGTCAACACGTAAGAGTCAATGGTGAATCAGGTGTTATTGAGTTATTAGAATAATAGAAGATCAATAAGGAGTAGTGGCGAATACACACTGCTTTTTCTACGCCTTTATTGTAAAAATAGAGTGAAGTATTCACTTACGGCTATATGGAAATACATTATCTATCAATTTATTTTGGTCTTACAAATACATGGTGAACCGTATCATAAATGAATTTGTCAGCCACACAAATTGAGAGTTGACAGCGTAACAAAATAATTGTTTTCTCTGACTTCGGTCAGAGACAAGCTACCTAGAAGTTAAACTTTTTATTCTGAAAAGTGCTTCTAGTCCCTTGCTTCGCAAGAAAAATCAAAAGAATTTTGTCATCAAAAATAAAAAAATGAATAAATAGTTTTTCACAAACCCTCTATTCGGCGTCTGAGTAGAGGGCTTTTTTTGCTTGAAAATATTTAACATTCATATAAAAATGTGCGGAAAAACTTGGACAGCACCCCTTTATTTTGCCTTAAGAAGTAGAGGGGTGTTTTTGTGCATAAACCACGTTGCTCACACTTTTAAATCGGTTTAATGCATGAGAAGACGGATGTCATTTTAAAAATGTAATACAAAGCGACGAATAGAAATATTACAGTTTCATTACAAATTGTCAAAAAGTTCGTCCACCTACCCCTGTTTTTCGGCTTATAAGTAAGAGGAGTTTTACTTAACTGGTTAATTTGCAAAATAAGGAGTGTGCAGACATGGGATTTTTGAACGCGGAACATGAAAACAAGTTAATGGAATTAATTCAGAGGGATGGAACACATCCCAAGGATAAAGAAAGAATTTCTCTTTTCTATAATCTGTCTGGTAATGCTGATCTGTATGCAAAATCTGACTTTATCTATGATTTTAAGAATCACCAGATTGAACTGGATTGTTTGCTGGACAGTAGAGTTGATTTTTACAGTAGTTCCAGAGCATTGATTAGGCTTGCCTATAACCTGTACAACGGTTATCAAGATGATATGACAACACCTATTGATCTATTATCAGGTTTAGATGCTGACAATTATCTGTTGGCACTTGAAAGTATTGATATCCGATTGGGCTATTCAAAGCAAGTACAAGCGTCGCTAGATGATGAGGAATTGGAACTTTGAAAGGAAGGTGAAGATTATGAGAGATGAATATATTGGATTTAAAGTGACACAGCAGGAGAATGAACACATAAGAAAAAAGGCAGTTAAGGCAAAGATGATGTTATCCGAATATGTTCGAGTGTCCGCACTGGAAAAGACATTAAGGTCATTGATGGTTTGCGTGAGATGATTACTGAGCTGAATGCCATTGGCAACAACCTGAATCAGGTGACTGTCATGCTTCGCTTGGGTCATATTCATAATCCTAATCTTGATCACATCAAGAAACAATTTGTTGAGTTTGTAGATGCTGCCAAGTCTGCTTTGGAAGGTAAGTGATCTAATGGCAATTATTAAAATGCAAAGTGTAAAGGCAGGTAAGCCATACGGTTTAAAAGCGGTTGTAGATTATATCCAGAACCCTGATAAAACTGAAAAAGGAAGATTGATATCAGCTAAGGATTGCTTGTTGGAAAGTGCCTATGAACAAATGCACATGGTAAAGCAGGAATATCAGCAGATAAAAGGACGGCAGTATGTCCATATCATTCAATCCTTTAGTTTGTCTGATGATTTGACCGGTGAGACAGCCAGTGAAATCGGGCAGATGTTGTTGGCAACTTTTGATGGCTTTCAAGGCGTTGTAGCAACCCATACGGATCGGCAGCATATCCATAACCATATAGTGCTGAATTCAGTGAATTATAAGACCGGTCTGAAATGGCAGCAGTCAAAGAAAGACCTTCAGTTGTTGAAGGATAAATCAGATCAGCAATGTCGTGATTATGGTCTGTCCGTCATAGAAAAAGGCAACGGTTGGAAGAGTATGGTGAAAATCGAGCGAATTTTTCTGGTGGCAGTTGGAAGAGAAGCCTAGTTGAAACGATTGCTGAAGTCATTGGAAAAAGTAATACCAGAGAAGAATTTATTCATTATCTCAATACCGAAGGTATTGAAGCTAACTTTCTTTCAAATAAGGTTTTATTTACATTAAATGACGGCAAAAAATGCGGCAGTGACAAGTTACTGGCTTATGGGGATTTCACCAAAGAAAACATGAATAATGTCATTCGGTATAATGACTTAACCTTCAGGGATGCTCACAATAATCCAAGATTGATGTATGAGGCTGTACTACTTGCGGTTGATTTACTGGACTATGAGGATAAGAGTGATTTTGAAAGAAAGTACCTTCATCATATACCACTATCAGCACTAGAAGGTGAAGCGCTGAAAAAGGCCATCAAAGAACTGAAAAAAGGTGGCGTTTATACACCAAATAAAACAATGCCAGATAATCATAAATCAAACAAACAACCGTATCTATTGATGACCGTAGAAACAGCATTAGAGGTGTTGCTGGAAGAAAAAAGCCGTGAAAGACAGTATGAATTGTTAAGACAACAATATATGGATGAAGAAGAATTAGAAATGTAGGAAAGGAGGTTGCAAGATGGAGAATTCATATAAACAACAGCCAATTGAAACTAAAGAAAATCAAGCAATAACAAAGCAAAGTGAAACTAAGATTGAAAATAATCTCTATCTTGTGACTTCACATTATTTAGGGACTAGCACCCTTGAAGAATCAATACTTCACGCCATCAATCGTGAAGCAGTGAATACGGAAACTCATAAAACAGATGAAAAACCGTCATGTTTAGGTTATAATGGTAACAGCAATATTTACAGTCGCTGATATTGCTGTTGGAAAGGATTTATATGCAATTAGAATATAGAAATTTACAACAAGACTATGCAGCGGCAGTTTATTGTAGGTTATCCAGAGACGACGGGACGGAAAGCGAAAGCAATAGTATTCAGACACAAAAGCAAATGTTAAGAAGATATGCCAGTGAGAATGGCTTCTCGATCTATGATGAGTATGTAGATGACGGTTACAGTGGTACAACCTTTGGAAAGACCAGAATTTAAGCGTATGATGCATGATATAGAGCAAGGGCGCATTAATGTCATACTTACCAAGGATTTATCAAGGCTTGGTAGAAACAATGCATTGATAGCCCATTACACGGAAATCTTCTTCCCTGAAAATGATGTAAGGTACATTGCGGTCAACGACGGTATTGATACCTTCTGTGGCGACAATGAGATTATGCCTTTCAAAAGCATTGTGAATGAGTACTATGCCAAGGATATCTCCAAGAAGATAAGGTCTTCTTTTGTTACTAAATCACAGAACGGAGAATTCATTGGTAGTAAACCGCCCTATGGTTACCAGAAAGATCAAAATAATAAGAATAGACTGATTCCAGATGAAATTACTTCTGTTCATGCTAAAGCAATCTTTGAAATGATTGTATCAGGGCATAGTCCTTATTCAATAACCAAGTATTTCTTGAAGAATAAGGTATTAAAGCCAAGATGCTATGATGATATCAAAGAAGGAAGAAAAGTTCTTGAAGAACTTATTAATCCCTATAAGTGGCATGAATCTAGTGTCGTAAAAATAGTGAAGAATCCAGTTTATTTAGGTCATATGGTCAATCATAAAAACGTCACTCGGTCCTACAAGATTAAGAAACGAATTGATATACCCATTGAAAACCAAATCGTTGTTGAGAACACTCATGAACCGTTGGTTGATACTTCTACTTTTGAAATAGCAGGTAAAATGGTGAAAGTCAAAAAGAAGAAAGATAAAACCGGTCAGGTACATATATTCACAGGATTACTAAAATGTGATACTTGTGGAAAGAGTATGGCTTTTACCAATCCAAGGTCAGAGAAGAATCCCCATGCCTTCTATGCTTGTTCCAATGCAAAAAGGAATGGCAAAGATGCCTGTACCTATCACTACACAAGGTATGATCACTTGTATGAACTGGTGGTGGATGATATTAGGAAGCAAGTGAAACTAGCAAAGCTTGGTGATGAGGAGTTTATTCAGTATCTGACGAAAGCCAATCAGCAAAGGCAAAATACCAAGGTCAAGAAGATGACCATGGAAAGAGCCAAAAGCAACAAACGATTTGTAGAGCTTGATCTAATCATCAAAAGGCTTTATGAAGACAATGTATTGGGTAAAATCTCTGATGAACGGTTTATGACTTTGACTAAGAGTTATGAAAAAGAGCAAAGTGATTTAAAGGAAACACTTGAAAATCTAGATGAGCAATTGGCGGAGATAGAGATTCAGAACTTGAATTCTTCCCAGTTCACCAAGCTAATCAGGAAGTATGCCGAAATCACAGAGCTAACTGCTCCATTGCTCGAGGAACTCATAGACAAGATTGTCATTCATCAAGTAGAGAAGATTAATGGGAAACGTACACAACGAATTGATATTTATTACAGATTCATCGGCACGATATAGTGCCGAGAATCTGTCTCAAAAAATACTCCACCCATGTGGAGACGGTGGTACTGCTATATCGCGAGCAAAATTAAGAAGATTATATTAAGTCTTTCATTGAATGGAAGGCTTTTTATATTAGTGAAATTTGTGATATATTGGTGAAAAGTGGGATGAGAACGCAAGTTTTAAGAAGGAGGAGAATATGGGGAAGTGGAAATTTTTTTATGATGAATCGTTTCATGATCGAGCAATATCAGACATATAGAAGACCAACGTTTTTTAATAAACTCTTTTCATATGATTATGAACCTGAGGAAATAAAAGAAGAACTAATAAATATGCTAAGTAGTGTAATTGATAACACAGATAATGTGAAGAAAAAGAAATATGAGAGAATTGCACTTATTAGCATGAGAGATGTTTTGAACTCAGTAAAGTTAAAAGAAAATCGAAAAGAGAAATATCTTTGGGAGTATGATAATATTTTCGAGGGGTTTGATTTGTTTTTAGATGATTTGAACATTAATGCGTATGATGTAAAGATCTTTATTGACAACGATGAACAAACATACGCGACAGCAAAAAAAGAAATAAGTATAAGGTATTCAATATTGATTCAAAAGAGTCAATGGGAATTAGAATATCGGACTTTTTAGCTAATTTAATCGGCAGATTAGTGAAGAAAACTGGCTTTCGAATTCATCTACTGACATATCTCAATATCGAGTAGCGGTTTCTCGATTGATATTTAGTTGTTTAGCTGTTTTGGATTTGGAAAAACCAAGTTCTTTCAGCTGTCTTATTTGTCTATACATCTTAAACCCCTTCATGACTTTCATACCTTCCTGTATTTTTGATAACGAAATTGTATACTAACAGATGAAAGGAAATAGATGATTGTTAAACTTTTGTTTAGGATTTGTTTAATACTTTTCCATTTATTATTTATCCACGTGAGTTAAGCTTGGTAATATCAACATAACAATAAACAATTTCAAAAACAAACGGAGGTAATTATGTGAGAAAAATTAAGAAAGAAGGTTTTACAGATGAACATTAAAAAATTGTCTGTGGAGTTTTGAAAATGGATTTATTTTTAATGTTATCTCAGGAATCATGTTGTATAATAATTTTAATAACAAGTTATCAACAGAAAAAGAAGAAAGTTAAAAGAGTGTGTTTCACAGGGAAGAAACATTGACGATTTTCTCTGTGACACCTATTACGAGGAGGAGGACGATGAATAAGGAAAAGCAGACTGTGAAACGCAGAATTTTTATTTCTAATACCAGAATGGTACTTGTAACTTTAAGTCTATTTCTTTTCGTTAATATGTTTGTAATAAATTTATATGAGAGCACATATAAAAAGAGCATGATTGGTTCGTCTGAGTTAGCAGATAATACCGAACAAATAAGAAATATCCTGACAGATTGGAATCCATCCCCAAAAGAAGAGGCGATAAACAATCTTGCAACAAAACTGAATAGGTATGGATTTTCTATTTGCGTTGAAATAGATAGTGAAGTGATTTACTCAAATACTGATTTTCCTGTGAGTGAGCTTATAAATGAAATTGGAGATTATTTGGAAACAGATGGAAAGGTGCATATTTATGTACAAGACTATATGACTGTGCTAACACAAAATGATACGAATGAGAAAATAAAAGTGTTTGCAATTGCAGGAGAATATCATGAATTCTGGTCTCGAAAAAATAGTTTGACTACTATGCTTATACTATTGCTGATTGATGGTATATTTTGCATAGGTGCCTTACTCATAATTAGTCAGATTTTTACTAAGAGACTTATAGAACATATCACAAATCCTTTAGATGCATTGTCAGAAGGAGCAAAAAGAATGAAAGAAGGAAATTTTTCTGAACCTGTTAAATACAAGGGAGATATTGAATTTGAATATGTCTGTGACGCATTTAATGAAATGCAGGAACATATAACGGAAGCTAATGCGGAAAAGGAGTCTTATGAAAAGGTGAGAGTTGAAATGGTGGCGGGAATTTCTCATGACTTAAGGACTCCATTAACGGCAATTAGAGGAACAATAAAAGGTCTCAAGGATGGGGTTGCTACAACACCTGAATCAAGAGAAAAATTTCTTGATACAGCTTATAGACGAACGATAGAAATGGATCGGCTCTTGGAAAGGTTATTTTATTTCTCAAAACTTGAAACAGGTAATATGCCACTGTTTTTTGAAAAGACAGAGTGGAGTGAGTATCTGGAAGCCTATGTGAAAAGATACGAATTATTGATAGAGAATGAATCTATAAAAATTAAAATAAAAGATGTAAAAAAAGGTTTGTTTTCAAATGTTGACCGAGAACAAATGAAACGAATACTTGATAATATACTGGAAAACAGTAAAAAATATGCAGAAACAGATAAGCTTGAAATTACCATTAATATTTTTGAAGAACATGCATATGTAGTTCTTGAGATCTCTGATAATGGCTGTGGAGTTTCAGAAGATAAGATTCCCCATATTTTTGAACAGTTTTTTCGAGGTGATGAGTCAAGGAATATAAAAGAAGGGAATGGTCTAGGTCTTTATATTGTAAAATATCTAGTGGATGCTATGGGAGGCTCAGTTGATGCAGAAAACAGCAACGGTCTTACTATTCGAATAAGACTACCAATTTTGTATGAATGAGGTGATTTAGATGAATGCAAAATATAGAATTCTAATTGTCGAAGACGATGATGATATCAGTATGATAGAACAGGCTTATCTGGAAGCTAGTGGGTTTGAAACATTCATTGTAAGTGATGGAGATAAAGTACTTCCACTTCTGCATGTGGAAAAATTTGACTTAATACTACTGGATCTTATGCTTCCCGGGAAGAATGGTTATGAGATATGCAAAGAGATAAGAGGTGAACTTAATATTCCGATTCTCATGGTAACGGCAAGGACGGAATCTGTTGATAAAATTCGTGGTCTGGGACTTGGTGCAGATGATTATATTGCTAAACCTTTTGATCCCGCTGAGCTTGTAGCAAGAGTAAATGCAAATATAAGACAGTATAGTCGATTAACAGAAGCCAATCAGATAGAGTTGGATGAGAAGGGCGATGAGATACTAATAGGTAATATTCGAGTTCTTCTGCATGGATGGAAGGTCTATAAGGGTGAGCAAGAAATTCGTTTTCCTAACCGAGAATTTCAATTATTAAAATTTATGGCTGAAAATCCTAATATTGTTTTCTCGAAGGAACAATTGTTTGAAAAAATATGGGGATATGATTATGTTGGGGATAGCGCGACGGTTATGGTGCATATCAATCGTATTCGTGAAAAAATTGAGGATGACAGTAAAACCCCAAAAATCTTAGAGACAGTATGGGGTGCGGGATACCGGTTGAATAGATAAGATAAAATTATATGGTTATCAGGTTATTCAATGGAAGATAGAGGCTTCGATAAGTATCCTCTTGAAAAAAAATAAGGAAGATAGCAGTAAAAGCTCGAAATGCTTGTTAGAGTAGCAAATTATAATTATTAATTAAATTGAAAAAGAAAGAGTTTAGGATTTGTTTAATTTTTACCTCCTGTTTGTTTAATGTGATTTGATATTATTATCACATAAATAAACAGGAGGTATTTTTGTGAAGATTTTAATTACTACAGATTGGTATTATCCTGCAATAAATGAAACGGATATCGGGATAAAACCTTTCTGGCAACCAAAAGCCCCATATGGATTATCACCCAGCATGCTGATTGCAACAACTATACTGAAATCGGTAGATGTAAACCAAACCAAATATACGGAGGTCATGTAATGAATATTAATACTAAGAAATTAGCAAAAACGACCATTCCTTTTTTTCTAATAATATTCCCGATTGTTTTTAGTTACCTTATTGAGGAGACTTTCGAAAATGCAGTTCAATTTAGCATTATGGCAGTTCTAATAATATTTATTTTGTTTGCCATTATCTTCAAAAGAAGCTTTTGTGGTTTTTTGTGCATGGTGGGGGCGCTGCAAAGGGTTATTGGATATATAGGATTCAAGCTATTAAAAAAAAGGGTCACAGTTCCTGCAACACTCGATAAATATCTTAGAGCAGCGAAATACATCATACTTACAGGTATTGTAGCATTATCCATTGCAAGCGGCAAGTTTCTGCTACTAGTCAGTGTTGACGATGTGTTTGAGCAATATAGCATAATATTGCCTGGATTAGCCTGGATAAGTATAATGTTGATGTTTGTAACAATTATTGGCTCATTCTTTATTGATAATTTCTTCTGCAAATATATCTGCATACAGGGTGCAATCGCCGGAGTTGCAGGTCGGTTTAGCCCCAGTGGTATCGTCCGATGCGAAGATAAGTGCATCAATTGCACGTTATGTACAAAGATATGTCCCTCAAATATAGAGGTGCATAAAATGAAGAAGGTAATATCGGCTGAATGTTTTAACTGCCAAAACTGCATTGTTGTATGTCCAAAGAAAGGGGCGTTAACTAATAGTTTTGCAGGCAGAAAAATCCCGTTAGTTTTATTTGTAGCAATGGCAGGAATGTTTTACATATTGTTAACCTTTTTAATACCGCTATTTTTATAGATGGTGCTATGTGCAGGTGTCGACCTATTTCTTTAACAATTAAGAATGATAGAAGCAAAAGGACTAAAACCACGAGGGTTCGAGCCAACCTCTTCACTTGACCCGGAAATGGTAGGTAAGGTTCTAGACCTTATTAAGCAAGTTATCGTAACTCATGAAATGGGATTTGCAAAAGAAGTTGCTACAAGAGTTTTATTTATGGATGAAGGAAAGATTCTGGAAGAAAACATACCGGAGGAAATCTTCTTACGTCCTAAAAACGCCAGAACCAAAGAATTTTTATCAAAAGTATTATAAATAATTAATAATTGTTTCTATCATTATAAATATGATTCGGGTCATTAAGGCAGTACAAATGTCTGCTACTCCCACTCCACGCATGTGGAGACATGTTGTCTATTGAAACGCCTATAAATACTGGGGATATTGGTTATTGTATACCGTACTGTATATTTAGATAATGGTTAAATTGCAAATTACAATAGCAAAAATGGAGCGCGGCACCCTCTAAATACTCCGTGAATATACTATATAAAAACTCGATGGAGTTATCAAAACATGATTGTGACATTTTTTATAGATTTATTACGCGTTATGCTTTTCAATCTACTACTTAGCATAGATAACATCAGTATAATCGCATTATCTGTAAAAGACTTTCCAGATAAAATGGCAAAAAGAATATCTTTAATAAGCATGAGCATTGGTATAGTACTTAAAATATTCATTTCCACATTATTAATTAATATTTTTATGATTAGCTGGCTTCCCGTCCGTCTTATAGGTGGTATCATTTTGCTCGTCATTACTTGGAATCTACTAAGAACTCAAGACCATACTAATTCGATTTCCGAGACCAAGAAGCAGCCCTTAATTACTATTTGGAAAGCACTGATATATACTGTACTAGCAGATATGGGCATGAGTTTTGAAAATTTGTTAGCTATTACAGTTACCGCTAATGGTAAAATATCCATTATCATTTTAGCCCTTGTACTTAGTCTCCCAATTTTGCTTTTTGGTTGTTGTATCATTGAATACTTAATGAAGAAGTATAATATTATTGTCTATTTGGGCATTGCAGTCCTTGCATATACCTCCCTCATAATGGTATTAGAGGATAAATTTATTGTAGATTATATCCCAACAATAATCTCTAATTTGATCTCCATTGCAATAGCAGCTCTTGTAGTTATCTATGGTATTTACTCTATAGAAACAACTGCTTCAAAGGCAAAAGGCAGTGAAATCCAATAGATATATCATGTTATTGCCTAATGTATAAACAACGCTATCTAGACATAAGTATATTGTAATTACATAATAGCGTGGTATTACAAATGCTCATATCCTATATTCTTTTTGCTCTAGGCCTCATATTTATGATTAAAGGAGGAGATTTTTTTGTAGATGAAGCTACATGGTTTGCTAGGCTAACAGGATTACCTGAAGTACTTATTGGTGCTACGATTGTAAGTTTAGCTACTACTTCTCCTGAAACTACGGTATCTATTCTAGCAACATTACAAAACTATCCCTCAGTAGCAATCGGTAATGCTATAGGTTCCATTATATGCAATACGGGTTTAATTCTGGGCTTATACCATTTAATAAGACCCAATCGTATTGATTCACGTATTTTTAAATATAAAGGTTTGATGATGCTAGGGTATATCTGTTTTTTTTGGTTGTCTGCTAGGAAAGGTTATATAGACCATCTATCTGGTCTTGGATTACTCCTGTTGCTTATTGTCTATATAATATTTAATTTAGCAATAGTGAAGTATAAAAGATCAAAAAAAAGAAAGGTAAGAATACCTTCAAAATATTCTAAGAAAGAAGCCAGCAAACATTTTCTTCTATTTGTATTTGGTGTGGGTCTTATTCTTATAGGGGCAAATCTTTTAGTTACTTATGGTGTAAAAATTGCAAATAGTTGGGGTGTACCAGAAGCAGTGATCAGCTTGTCTATGATTGCTTTAGGCACATCACTTCCTGAATTAACGACAGCAATAACTGCGTTAGTTAAAGGACACGACGAACTTGCTCTTGGAAATGTTTTAGGTGCTAACATATTAAATATCGCTATGGTCATTGGTTTATCCGCCAGTATTCGACCACTGATCATACAACCGAATATCTTTTTAATTGATATACCAGTCGCACTCGTTTTAGGAAGCATACTTGTTGTTCCAACGATTATAACAAAACGTATTAATCGTATTCAAGCATTTCTACTTCTGAGTGGTTATGCGGCCTATATTCTAGCACTATTTCTCTTTATTAAATATTAGGATCTTTAATATGCCATTTATACGCTAGGAAAGTAGGAGAGCTTGCAGTTAATCCGCATGAAAGAAAGACAGGCGCATTAGCTGCAGCAACTTCACCGAATCCATTTACTGATACAATTTTTGTTGATCTTTAAATATATAGCTAATGATATGCATATTGCAGTTATTTTATCTATTGACGTCCATTATTATAGGCATAATTAATGGATTTCTTTTGATCTCTTTCCATAAAAATTCACTCATATCATCTTTTATCGTATTCTTAATCTTACTCCAATCCAATGTGTTTTTCTCAACACATTTCTCAACACTTTTTCTAGCTACTTGCTTGACTTTTAACATTAATTCATCGGATTCCCTCACATAAACAAACCCTCTAGAGACAACGTCTGGCCCGGAAACAACTCGATTACTCGATTTTTCAATTCCAACAATTACTATAATTAACCCGTTTTCTGATAAGATTTGTCTATCTCTAATAACGATATTACCAACATCACCAACACCTAGACCATCTACAAAGATTTCTCTTGCTTTG
This sequence comes from Firmicutes bacterium HGW-Firmicutes-1, assembly GCA_002841625.1. NCBI lineage: Bacteria > Bacillati > Bacillota > Firmicutes bacterium HGW-Firmicutes-1. The sequence goes on from PHAG01000005.1 coordinate 27,511, forward strand.
ACTTGTCCCACAATTCCACCTTTTTTTTCTGATAATTCCAATACGTTTCCAGCCTTTAATACGAAAATGTTTTTCTTTTCTATTCCCATAGATTCTGCTAGTTTTTCTTGTGCTTTAAGGTGCTTGAATTCTCCGTGAACAGGAATTACATATTGTGGTTTAACCAATGAATAAATGAGTTTTAATTCTTCTTGGCAAGCGTGACCAGAAACATGCGTATCTTGATAAATAACTTCCGCACCTTTCATAGATAACTCATTGATCACTTTCGAAATGGCTTTCTCATTGCCTGGTATTGGAGTTGAACTAAAAACAATTTTATCTCCAGGGTTAATAGAAATACTCCTATGAGTAGAATCTGCCATTCTCGAAAGTGCTGCCATAGATTCTCCCTGACTACCTGTTGTAATGAGGACTAGTTTTTGATCTGGATAATTCTTCATTTGTTCAACTTCAATGATAGTATCCTCTGGTATTTTGATATATCCTAGTTCAGAAGCAACATTAATAACATTCACCATACTCCTACCTTGAATGACTACCTTTCTTTCAAATTTAAATGCAGTATTAATAATTTGCTGAACCCGATCCACATTAGAAGCAAAGGTAGCAACAATCATTCTGTTTGTATTATTTTCTGAAAAAAGAGTATCAAAAGTACGTGCTACTAATTTTTCGGACACCGTAAATCCTGGTCGTTGTGCATTCGTACTATCACACATAAGAGCTAAAACACCCCTTTTACCAAGTTCAGCAAACCTTGGCAAATCTATCGTATCTCCAAATAAAGGTGTATAGTCTATTTTAAAATCCCCTGTATGAATGATAATTCCCGCAGGTGAATAAATTGCTAAAGCTGACGCATCTGCAATACTATGATTGGTTTTTATAAACTCTATTTGAAAAGCACCAAGGGTTATATATTGCCCGTGCTTTACCACTTTTCTTTTTGTTTTATCTAATAAATTATGTTCCTTTAATTTTAGATCGATTAATCCTTGTGTTAACTGAGTGGCATATACTGGTACATTCAAATCTTTCAATACATAGGGCAATGCTCCAATATGATCTTCATGTCCATGCGTAATAAAAAACCCTTTTACCTTAGTAATATTGTCCATTAAATAGGAAACATCCGGGATCACTAAATCTATGCCAAGCATATCGTCTTCGGGAAAAGATATGCCACAATCTACAACAATAATACTGTCTTCATATTCAAAAGCAGTAATGTTCATGCCGATTTTTTCCAGTCCTCCAAGTGGAATAATCTTAACTTTCTTATCATTTAAATCTTTTCTTTCTTTCATTTAAAGCCTTCCTTTCTGCGCATTTTGCGCTTTATCTTGTCATTTTAGTTTGTATCTTTTTTGAAATGAATACTTTTTAACTGTATATTAAACGCTAACTAGAAAAACGGTTAAATCTTTTTTTCATAATCGTTACCGTATTGGTATGCTAAATCCACGAAACATACAACTATTTATATTATAGCATATTTTGTAATGCTTGGAAATTTTCAAGCTGTGCAACGCTATATATTCATAAATATATGCATTATAAACTAAATAACTTTCTTTGGCAACAATTATGTCAACTTTTTTTATGGTGTTTATGATGTTGAGTTATATTCAGCCATAATAAGCATTGATTAATTATAAATAATACTGTATACTTCATGCTGAGTAATAATTAGGAACAGCTTAATCTTAGGAGGGTAAACAGTCAAATGAATTCAAATCATTCAAATCAAGATGAAATTATGACAATTGCTGAGGTCGCTGAATATTTAAAAATCAGTGAAATTACAACATATAAATTTGTACAGGAAGGTAAAATACCTGGTTTTAAAATAGGACGACATTGGCGTGTGAAAAGAGAAGATCTTGTGAACTTAATTGAACAATTAAAAAAGGGAGAACGCATATAAGCTTATTAGCATTATCCTAAAGAGTTAATTGGTCAAAAATAGAATTACAACATAGAATGATGAAAGGGAAAGTCATGGCAATTATAAAACATAAAGATTATAAACACGAGGTAAATAATCTCAAATATACAATTGATTATATGAGTGAAGTGATAGAAACAACAGAGGCTAATATGCTGACTTATAAGGATAATATAAAAGAAGCGTTTGTTAACTTAGATTATCTAGATAGTAGTAATAGTTATATCGAAATCATTATGAATACAAATTATATGGAAGTAGCTATGAAAAATCATAATAGCTATAAAAAGTCCATTAAGAAACCTTATTTTTCAAGGATTGATATTAAGTTCCAAGATGAAAGTAGTGGGGAAATTCACACTTTTTATATTGGGAAAACATCATTACTTAGAAAAGAAGATAAGCATCCTCTTATTCTCGACTGGAGGTCACCGCTTGCATCTGTTTATTATGACGGTAGACTGGGAAATGTAACCTATGAAACAGTTATAGGGGAGCAATCAGTGGATCTTTTGTTAAAAAGACAGTTTACAATAGACAACCAAGAACTTATTCATTTCATAGATGTGGACATCACTACAAATGATAGTTTTTTACAGGCATCTTTAGAAGCTACTGCTGATGATAAGTTAAAAGATATTGCCTCAACAATACAATTAGAGCAAAATAACATCATAAGAGCAGAGTTGGCAAAACCACTCATTGTTCAAGGTGTTGCAGGTAGTGGGAAGACGACAATTGCGCTTCATCGATTAGCCTACTTAATTTACACGTATGAAGAAACATTTGATCCTGATAATTTTATCGTTATTGCACCAAATAAAATGTTTGTCAGTTATATTTCTAATGTGCTACCAGAACTTGGAGTAGAAGAAGTTAAGCAAACGACCTTTGTTGATTTGATGACAGAGCTGATTGGAACTGTATATAAACAAGAAAGCCTTGTTATGAATATGAAACGATTCATACAAAAACAAAAAGATGATGATGAAGCCTTACTAAGATGGCTGCTGTCCTATAAAGGGTCTATCGAATGTAAAGAAATGATCGATCGATATTTAGAAGACATTGAAAAAAGTTTTATTCCGAACATCGATTTTTGTTTACAAGAACATGTAATCATGACTTCAGAAGAAATAGAACAAATCTTTTTGAAGGATTTATTTTTCCTTCCATTTCATAAAAGGATTGATGAAATACAAAAAAATCTAAAACTCAAAATAAAAAATTCTAAAGATAAAATTCTAAAAAGTGTAGAAGCGCAATACGATAAAAAGTTAGAATACCTTCGGAGCTCTGTTGAAAATTCAGAAGAACGACAATTAAAGTTAGTAAACCTAATGGACGAACGAGATGAGAAACTAAAGAGTTTGAAAAGAGATGTGACTACAGTTGTCAAAAAATATATCAAACAATTGCCACAAAAAAAGCTATTTGAGTATTACTCAGATCTATTCGCTGAGGAAAAGAAAATCCTCCACTATGGACGTTTATCTGATCAAAAAGCTCTTTATCTAACACAGCATACGAAGCAAAAAATAAGTCATAAAGTATTAGATTTAGAAGATTATACAGCATTGGTTTATTTAAGATATGCGCTTTTTGGATTCGACCAAAAGCTCAATATCAAAAATGTCGTAATTGATGAAGCTCAGGACTATAGCACATTTCAATTGATTACCTTAAAAAAGATTTTCAATACAAACATGTTTACCCTTTTGGGAGATCTATCTCAAGGCATCTATGCGTATAGAGGTATTCGTTCATGGGACAAAATGATTAAAGAAGTTTTTCCGGATACGACCTGTAATTATATGACATTGGTTCAGAGTTACCGTACCACAATTGAAATTATGAACCTTGCCAATAAAGTCATTCAATATTTAGACGAACCGGTTGACTTAGCTATACCTGTTATTCGTCATGGAACGCAGCCATATATAGAAAGTTTTGACGATGAGAAAGCATTATTAGATACGGTAAAAGATCAATTAGATGTATTGCAAGAAAAAAATTACAGTTCAATAGCCATCATCTGTAAAACAACAGAAGAATGTCAAATAATCAGAAAAAGTCTAGAGAGTAGAGCTGTTAAAGATGTTACCATACTTGAAGAAAACCAAGAGTCTTATGGAGCAGGTATTATTTTAGTACCTTCCTATTTAGCTAAGGGATTGGAATTTGATGCTGTCATTATAGTTGCACTAAAAAATAAATATACTATGGATTCGATGGATATAAAACTTCTTTATGTAGCCATGACAAGAGCTCTTCATCGTTTGATTATCTGCTATAAAAAAGGGCACATTTTACAATTAGATTAAAATAGTAAAATTGTTATTAACAATATAAACCGCTTAATGAGCACCATTAAACATGCTGATTCAGCAATGTACTCGCTTATTGCCAATGGTAGGACAGGAGAATTAGTATGAATAACATATGTAAGATATGTGGCGCAAATACAAGAGAGATGATACATGTACGCTTTGACTTAAAGTATTATTATTGCGATCTCTGCGAATTTGTTTCAAAAGATGAGAAGTCTATTATAACGGCAGTAGAAGAATTGGAAGGGTACAATACCCATAATAATTCAATTGAAGACCCACGTTATGTGGCTTATTTTATGAAGTTTATAGAAAATGCAGTCTTAAAGTATTGTGATCGAAACATAAGCGGACTTGACTTTGGAAGTGGACCATCGCCTGTGCTAGCTATGATTTTTGAAAGAGATTATAATATTTCTATGGATATTTATGATTTATATTATTCCCCAAATAAAATTTATGAGAATAAAAAATATGGCATCATTACTTCTACTGAGGTTGTGGAGCATTTAAAAAATCCGCTGGGGTATTTTAGATTATTTAAGGTGTTGCTTGAAGAAGAAGGCATATTGTCGATCATGACTTTATTCCATTCTAAAAAGGAAGCTGAATTTTTAGAATGGCACTATATAAGAGACATGAGCCACATCTCATTTTATACACCTAAAACAATGAAAATCATAGCAGAGAAAGTTGGATTAAAAGTCATTTATTCAGATGATAATCGATATACAACTTTTAGAAATTTATCTTAATAAGCCGCTGGCAGCAATAAATGCGCCTGTAAAGAGTAGATTCGTTGTTGACGCTGTAGTTACTCAAAAGGGAGATTAAAGTGAAAAGAAAACAATAATGCTACCGCCCATAAACACAAAAGTTACTTATATCATCGATTTCATTATAATACCTGCAAACATAAACCTGAATTTTACTAAAAGTTGATTAGCAAGGCCAGGAACAACAATGACCTTTTTACTTTTTAAAGCGGTAATTGACTCATCTACTAGTTCACCAGTTGTCATAGTGAATATTTTGGGATAGTTATTCTTTACTCCTTTGAATTCTTCTGTAGAATGAAAATTTGTAATAGTATATCCGGGATTTAGTGCTTGAACTTTGATGTTTTTACCTTTCAATTCCATCTGAAGATTTTGTGAAAACCTATTTAAATATGCTTTTGTAGCGTAATGTACAACATTACTATTCAACGTCATTAAAGACAGTAATGAGGAAACATTAATAATAATCCCTCTGTTATTTATAATCATTTTGGGAATTGCTGCACGAGTTAAGCGAGTACTCGCTACAATATGTACTTGAATCATAGATAATTGTTTTAGAGGGTCCTGTTTGACAAATTGATTTCTTAAAGCAAACCCGGCACAATTAACAAGGACTGTCAAATTATCTTTATAGAATACCTTGTGATAGATGAAGATGATGGTAATTTACCTTGGGAGGAAGAGCCTGAGGTTGTACTAATATAAAATTGAGTAGCAATGGAAGCGAATTAGAATTTATTGGAATTAAAATATGAAGATGTTTTAAAGTGCATTTTATTTGTTCTTTTTTAAAAAATGGTCAGTGTAAGGCGTAAATAAGGTGTATAATACAATTAGGACAACAAATAATTAGGAGGATTTTTTATGAACATGATGCAGTTAGAACGAATGAAAAATGATAATGGTTTTATTGCAGCACTTGATCAAAGCGGAGGCAGCACACCCAAAGCGCTGGCAATTTATGGAATTCCAAAAGAAGCTTATGCGGATGAAGCTGAGATGTTTCAATTGGTTCACGAAATGAGATCAAGGATTATGAAAAGCCCGTCTTTTACCAAAGAAAGAATTCTTGCTGCTATCCTATTTGAAAATACAATGGATTTAAAAGTGGATGGGAAATACACGGCAGATTATCTTTGGGAAACGAAAGGAATTTTATCAGTTCTAAAAGTGGATAGGGGGTTAATGGATTTAGATAATGGTGTTCAATTGATGAAACCTATTCCTAATCTTGATGAATTGCTAGTCCGTGCAAAAAAACGTCATATCTTTGGTACTAAAATGCGTTCAGTAATAAAAGAGGTAAATGAACTAGGAATAAAAGCAATTGTTGACCAACAGTTTGAAATTGGTAAAGCAATCGCAGCGGCAGGATTTGTTCCTATTATAGAACCTGAGGTAGATATTAATATACCAAATAAGCAAGCTGCAGAAGTGATTCTCAAACAAGAGCTACTAGAGCACTTGAAAACATTGGACACTAACTGTCAAATAATGCTTAAACTTACCATTCCAAATGTTGATAATTTCTATGAAGAGATCATAAAGCATCCTAATGTAGTAAGAGTTGTTGCTTTATCGGGAGGATATTCCAGAAAAGAGGCAAATGAAAAACTAGCCAGGAATCATAAACTGATTGCAAGTTTCTCAAGAGCACTTACGGAAGGGCTAAATGTTAACCAAAGTGAAGCAGAGTTTAACAACATGTTAGATGAATCTATACAGTCAATTTGTGAGGCATCAATAACATAAAAACCCGTTACTTTAGTGAAAAAATCAAGGGTTTTCGAGTGTTGAGTCTATTTAACCAGTTAGTGGTTGATGGATGAAATGTTTGGAGATCCTTTTTTTGCGGTTGAGAAACATATCGAAGAGGTGAAAAATGATAGGGTTGAGGAGACAATTTAGATAACGGCAATTTTTTATAGATTGAGGAGACAGAATAGATATTTTGAGAAAAAGGAAAGGCACCTATATCGTAGCGAATTTGTGTTGATACCTAGCTGACGTGAGATATCGATAGGTCTTAATGCCAGTTACAACCCCTCTCAATTTCGATACAACATTATACCTTATAGCTAAGTCTTATTCAGCCACAAAAATGTTTTGATGACCTGTGTTGTAGACATATGATAATTTGAAGGATAAATATTTATAAAATTAATTTTATATGATAGACTATGTGGAAGAGTGAAAAAGGAGATAAATATATGGAACATGAGTATATTAAAATAATAGGTGCGCGTGCCAATAACTTAAAGAATATCAGTTTGAAGATACCTAAAAAGAAGATAACTATTTTTACCGGTGTATCGGGGTCAGGGAAATCATCTATCGTTTTTGAAACCATAGCTCAAGAAGCGGGACGACAGTTGAATGAGACCTTCAGCAAATTTATACAAGGATTTATGCCTAAATATAGTCATCCAGATGTGGATGCCATTGAAAATTTATCGTTGGGTATTATCGTTGATCAAAAGAGGATCGGCGGTAACTCGCGCTCCACACTTGGCACAATAACGGATATTAACCCATTAATCAGACTTTTGTTTTCACGAATTGGACAACCCCATATAGGTCCTTCCCATTATTTTTCGTTTAATGACCCAAACGGCATGTGTAAAACTTGCGAAGGTATTGGCAGGATTGTTACATTGGATATGGACAAGACTTTGGATAAAGAAAAATCATTGAACGAGGGTGCAATTTTACTCCCGGGTTTTAAAGTAGGAGGTTGGCAGTGGAAAGGGTATGCTTCAACAGGGTTTTTTGATTGTGATAAAAAAATTAAAGATTATACGAAAGAGGAATACGACAAGCTCGTATTTTGCAAAGAAGAAAAAATAAAATCCGCTTTAATTGAGGACATGAATACGACCTATTTAGGTCTAGTTGAGCGATTTATCAGGCAAAACATTAAAACTGGGTTTGAGAAGTCAGAAGCATCCAAAGAGAAAATTGCCCCTTTTACAACGGAAGAACAATGCCATGATTGTTGTGGAAAAAGATATAATGAAACGGTATTGTCATCGAAAATTATGGGATATAACATTGCAGATTTGACTGCTATGCAAGTGGACTCCCTCCTTGAATTTGTACAAAAGCTTCAGGATAAAAATATAAAACCAATTATTCACAACCTTTCTGAGAGATTGAACGATTTAATTCACATCGGGCTTGATTATGTAAGCTTAGATAGAGAAACTTCGACGTTATCTGGTGGAGAGTCGCAACGTGTAAAAATGGTTAAGCACCTTACAAGTAGCTTGATGGATGTTATGTATATATTTGATGAACCAAGCATCGGCTTACATCCTAGAGATGTTCATAGGCTTAATGAATTGTTGATCAAGTTAAGAGATAAAAGCAATACAGTCATTGTAGTTGAGCATGACCCTGATGTTATAAAGATTGCTGATTATATCGTTGACGTTGGACCGAAGGCGGGAAATAAGGGTGGAAGTATTGTGTTTGAGGGCTCTTATGGCGATCTTTTAAAATCAAACACAATAACAGGAGAATATATAGGTAGGAGCTTGCCAATCAAGAGTAGTCCAAGGACTTGGAATGATTGTTATGAAACTAGGAAGAGTAGCTTGCATAATTTGAAAAATGTCAGTTTAAAAATACCTAAGGGCATCTTTACTGTTGTTACAGGCGTAGCCGGATCCGGTAAATCTTCGCTTGTTAATGGGGTATTTGCCAAGGAATACAAAGATGCCATCATTATCGACCAGTCAGCAGTCAGTGCAAACTTACGATCTAATCCTGCAACCTTTACTGGCATCATGGATGTAATTAGAAAATTGTTTGCTAATGAAAACAAGGTAAGTATAGGGTTGTTCAGCTATAATTCTGAAGGTGCATGTGAGGCATGTAAAGGAAGAGGCTATATTGAAACCGATCTTTCCTTTATGGATGCTGTCGAAACCATTTGTGATGAATGTGGTGGTAAAAGGTTTAAGAGCGAGGTGCTAGAGTACCTTTATAATGGTAAGTCGATTGTAGAGGTGCTTGCAATGACAGTAGCAGAAGCTGTTGACTTTTTTACACAAAAGGAAATAATTAATAAGCTGAAGCATATCGCAGATGTCGGTCTTCATTATATGACACTGGGACAACCCTTAGATACCTTATCTGGTGGAGAATGTCAGCGCTTAAAGCTTGCTAAAGAATTAAGTAAAAAGGGTAATATCTATATAATGGATGAGCCTACTACGGGACTCCATATGTCGGATATTACGAGCATTTTGACAATCATAAACCATCTTGTAGAGAAGGGTAACACGGTGATTGTCATAGAACACAACCTCGATGTCATTCGTAACGCTGATTGGATTATTGATGTGGGTGTTGAGGGAGGCAGTGGCGGTGGTGAAATTCTTTTTGAAGGAACTCCGGACAACTTAAGAAAATGCAAGGAGTCAATTACTGCAAAATACTTGTAAAGATCAATACAGTTAGACTACCTGCCGAATGTGCTCGACGAAATGATGAAAGCATTTAAATTATAACAATAGCAGAAAAGGACGATAATGGAGGTTACTTAAATAGTAATCTTAGAACGCGGACAAATTAGATAGCATAAAAACACGTGAGGTGAATAAAATTGGCAAATAGAATAAATAGAACTAAAAAAACAACGAATAAAAGATCTACAAAAAATTCATCTGGTTTATGTATAGACTGTGGAAAACCACATCAGACGGGTTATTTAAGATGTTCAGATTGTCTAGATATACAAGCTGAGATAGCTAGGCAGAAAAGATTAAATAGTTAATTCTGGATCTACATATCAGGTATTGGCAATCCTGGAAGATTTGAATCGTGATGGAATGACGATTATGACAGTTACTCATGATCAGCGTGTTGCTGCCAAGGCAAGGAAAGTACTCTATATCTTAGATGGACTGATTGCCGCCTGTAAGGAATTCTCGGTGAGTGCAGACCGCGAAATGGAACTGGATGAGTGGTTAAAAGGATTTCAATTAAAGGCATAACATCATTATTACTACCTTTTGTCTGCCACTCCCAGTCGTGAGGTGACAATTTAGATAACGGATATTTTTGACGTGGAGTTAATATAGCAGTTTTGAGAAAAGAAAAGGTACCTACGATCGGTACCTTTATGAGAATGATTTCTTAATTTCAAGTTAGGGAATGCATTCTTTTTTGTTCGTTAGACCGAACAAGAATATTATACTAAAATCTGTAGTAGACAAAAGATTTGTTGCAACACTCATTCTAAATTCCTACATATTTAGAGGATACATTAATAGGTGCTACAATAGATATAGCATGCAAGACTCGATGGATGTTGAAAACAAATGTTATGCTGGCTTCATTAATTGGAGCGATACTTAGTGGAATTATAGTAATTGGTATTCTAACACAGGAGCTGTAGAGGATAAAACTTTTGTTATATCATTTAATACTATATCCCGCTATTATTTCATTTACAGAATTCTTGACGGAGAGATATAAATTTGCTATAGAAGGCTCAGATACTAACGAACCGATTAGATAAATATTACTAACCTTTTGTCTTTCGCCAATGTCCTGATAAAAATTTTGGGTCAGATTATATTCCTTCAAATGTGGAAATATATGCCATTGTTTAGTTGTTATCAAATGTTTTACATGGATTCCTAATTTTTGAATATCATCTGTTATTCCATTAATTAAATCCTTTTGGACGGTTCCGTATGCATAGGCGACAAGTATGATTCTGTTGTTTTGTTTAAAAGTATGGAAAAACTGGATTTTATCTTTTTTGCCTAGATTGGTTTTATAATAAGTTGTTACTAAGTTTTTATTGCTTACTTCATATACACATGTGAAATATGGATTTGTATCAATTTTCTTCATATATTGATTATATAAATCATCCTTAATGACATCTCTTGGCAGTTTTGTAGTAATAAGCACTTTGTCGTAATGGTCAGAACCAAAGGTAGTTTCAACTTTTACTTTGTTACCTATCACTTCTACGTTATTCACTTCAATAGAATACCTTATATCAGAAATATTTTGACTAAGATTTTTAATGAGTTCTGAGGTACCTTTTTTAATGAACAAAAGCTTATCTCCTTGAATAAAAGAGTATATGGTATCTGCGCTAAAAACCTTAAAGGCATAATAAGTCTGGATATTACATATATCTCCAAACCCATAGGAGGAGAGGTGAGGTGCAATGACCTGACTGATAATATTCAGATTATGATTTTTGAGGAATGTGCTTAATGGAATCATTAAATCCTCATGAATATATCCGTAATTTACAGTATGAAGTGATGCGGAGTATCTTTCTAAAATCACTTTAAGCTTAGCCAGTTCATCCATTAGTAGGTTCACATCTTCGCTTGACATATGTTCTACATTATTAAAATTTTCATCAACAAAGTTTCTATAAGTAAAACGTTCCGTATAGTCAACTTGTAGTTCGATTAATAACTCCTTAATTTGATTCGAGAAAGAGAAAACAGTTCCAAGTTCAGTGTATACGTCTTTGCTTACAAGCGTTCTACAATGACCGCCGATATATTCCAGTTTTTCATATAAAGTAACGTCTATTCCGTTTTTTTCTAATAAATATGCTGCAAGCATTCCGCTAAAACCGGCTCCAATAATTGCTACCTTCATATAATCTCCTTTAGTATTGCCGATCAATATATGCCCATAAAGGCAAGATAAGTTGATTATTCGTTAACTTGTTATGATATTCAACAGGAGAACATATTTCATGATCATATGTTATTTTACGACTTATATTGTATGCTCTCATGTTTTTTTGGAACTGTATTTTAAGGTCCTTAAATGAAATACCTTCATGAATTAGGGGCATTAGAAATGATAGACAACCTTCTGTATATTGCTTTCTTAATTCATCAATCTTAGGGAAAGGATCATTTGATTTAAGAATATGTATTTTTACATCAAGTCCATTATCTTGAACTATTTTACTAATCGTTGAGTTCAAGTTATTTATGGTTTGTTTTGTGATTTTTGAATCTTGAAAAAAGCATAAATACTTCGTGCTAAAGTTTAGCGTTTGTGCTACTGGTAGAGCTACAGCAGTTAACAGATTTTCAAAAATAGTAAAAGATATATCATGATACAACCTTGTACACGCTATTCTACTCTTAAAATCAAAAATCGTATATTCATAGATGTTACCTATGTTTTCAAAATATCCATAATCTGTTATCCAGAATATCCAGCATTCTCCGCTGTTTAGTTCACTTAAAGGAGGAAGGATGGCAGTGATATTATTCTCCTTCTTTTTTGAAAATCTAAGTCTACTTTCCTTATTGGTTAGATTATGCCTTCTCATGACATTAAAAACTGCTGATTCACTTATATTATATCCGATTTCCGCCAATAAGTATTTAATCGCTTTAGGCCCATAATGAGGATATGTCTTAATAAGACGAAACAACGCATTTTCTATTTCAGTGCTTGTTTTATTTGTTGGTGAAAAATCTTTCCTAATATCATCCAGACCTTCAATTCCCCGAGTTTTATATCTTTTTAACCAACGATAATAAATAGTCCTAGAAATGTTATATTTTAAACAAGTCGCACTTACACCGTTTATTTGTCCTTCTGATATGATGTTAAACTTAAGATTTTTGTGCATATAAGTCACCACCATTATTTGAGAATTGATTATTTTTATAGGAAATATTGACTATTATATTTTACCATTCTAAGGGGGGTCTTTCAATAGTTAAATAATAACGATACATATAAAAAAGCCTATTCAAACCTTATTTATAAAAAAAATTACTTTGGTTTTCTGTTTACAATTTGCCCGCGAAAAACAATCAATAACAACCTGATTATTTCGGGGTTACAATAATCTTTGACTTGTAAACACTTTGGTAAAGTAATTGCTTGAAAAATTTGCAGAAAACTCGAGGTTGTTGAGTCATATTTCTCTTGCTATAATCAAGTTATAATCAGTTATTGGAGGTCTAAAATGAATGAATTAAAAGTTTTCACAATCAAGAAAAATATCCATGAAAATAACGCTAAAGTTGCTGAAGCGACAAGAAATGAATTAAAGAAACAAGGTACTTATCTCATTAATATTATGTCATCACCAGGTAGTGGAAAGACAATGACACTTGTAAGTACGATTAAAGCATTAAAGGATGAGATGAAAATCGGTGTTATGGAAGCGGATGTCGACTCGGATGTGGATGCTAAAACTGTTCAAGCGGCAGGAGCAAAAGCCATTCAATTGCATACAGGCGGGATGTGCCATTTAGATGCTACGATGACAAAGCAAGGTATTGATGAATTAGGTGTAGAAGAGTTGGATGTAGTTTTTTTAGAAAATATTGGAAATCTAATATGTCCAGCAGGATATGATACAGGAGCAATGAAAAATGTAGCCATATTAAGTGTTCCGGAAGGTGATGATAAACCTTTAAAATATCCTAAGATATTCGGAGTAGTGGATGTATTGATTGTCAGTAAAATAGATACGATCGAACATTTTGATTTTAGAATGGATTTACTTGAAGAAAGAGTAAGAAAGCTAAATAAAGATATTATTATCTTTCCTATGTCGGCTAAAACCGGTGAAGGTGTAGATGAATGGGCAAATTGGATTAGAAAAGAACTAAGAAAAAGGGGATAGAATCAATGCCAAAAAAACAAACAAAAACAAACTTTAACAAGTCAGAACGATTTAATTTTGCTTTAACTTGGGGAGATGTGGATGGTAGAGAATATAGGCAAGAAATAGTGGATCTCGCAAACAAGATCGGAAGAACAAAGGCAGGAACGAGTAGAGAGGCAATTCCCTTTGGCCCTGAATATTATGCGCTTGCACCAATACTTGATGAATATCAAGCGAAAATGGCAATACATTTGGAATTCCGTAAAAAACTGAGTGCAGAAGATGTTGCAAAAGCATCAGGGGAGCCATACGAAAAGGTAAAAGAAACATTGGATTATATCGCTTGGGCCGGTGTTGCCTTTGTTAATACAATAGATGGAGTAGATATGTATTGGCAAGATATTTTTGTTCCGGGCCACTTGGAACTGATTAACAACAACAAAGAACTGGTTGCTAAGCATCCAGAAGTAGCGGAAGCCTTCTATTATTTTGGAAGCAAAAAAGGACCTATGGCAGCAGGTATAATGCCTGTTGGTGGAGGACCTATGCGTGTACTGCCTATTGAAAGGTCCATCGATGGGAATTCAAGAAAAGCTTCTTATGAAGAACTGTCAAAACACTTAAACGAAGCTGAGGTATTTTCAGTGTCAGATTGTTCCTGTAGAACCTCTCGTGAGGAAATGGGAGAAGGCTGTGGACACTTAAAAGAAGATATGTGTGTTCAATTAGGACATGCGGCTGAGTACTACATCAAAACAGGACGTGGACGGGAAATCACCAGAGAAGAAGCGTTTGAGATTATTAAAAGAGCAGAAGACAATGGTTTGATGCACTCAATTCCAAACTTGGATGAGCCGGGACACACCCACGCTATTTGTAACTGTTGTGGATGTGGTTGCTATGCGATGAGACTTGCAAATGAATTTGTGAATAATGATATTGTAAGATCAAATTACAAATCGGTGGTTGATGAAGATAAATGTGTTGCTTGTGGTGAGTGTGTGGATGTTTGTCCAACAAATGCGTTAAGACTTGGTCAAAAACTATGTTCAAAAGAACCAATCGATGAAAAGATGATTAAAACAACACCAAGAAATACAGAGTGGACCCAGGATAAATGGAACAGCGATTATAGAGTGAACAGAAAGAACACGTTAGACTCTGGTACGGCCCCTTGTATTACCAATTGTCCTGCACATATTCCGGTACAGGGTTATGTAAAGCTGGCTTCTCAAGGAAGATATACGGAAGCTTTGGAATTGATTAAAAAGCATAATCCCTTTCCAGCAGTTTGTGGACGCGTTTGCCCAAGATTATGTGAGGAAGACTGTACACGTGGAGATATTGATGAAGCTGTAGCAGTTGATGATATCAAAAAGTTTATTGCAGAGCAGGATTTAAACAAAGATGTTCGATACATACCGAGAATAAGGCATGATTACAGTGATAAGAAGATTGCCATGATCGGCGGAGGTCCTTCAGGGTTAACATGTGCTTATGATCTAGCCATTGACGGGTACGATGTAACCGTATTTGAAAAAGAAAACAAGCTAGGTGGCATGCTGACATTTGGAATACCATCCTACAGACTGGAAAAAGATGTTATAGAAGCAGAAATCGCCGTACTAAGGGAGATGGGCATTCAGTTTGAAACCGGTGTTGAAGTTGGAAAAGATGTATCAATCCAAGAACTTAGAGATAAAGGGTTTCATGCATTCTATGTCGCTATTGGTGCCGGGTCCGGTAGAAAACTAAGGTTAGAAGGGGAAGAAGCCAGTGAAGTATTAAGTGGTGTAGATTTCCTTCGAACAATTAATTTATCTGAACCAACCAACGTGAAAGGTAAAGTAGTTGTCATCGGTGGAGGTAACGTTGCCATTGATGTTGCTAGATCTGCTGTAAGACTTGATAGAGTTGTGCAAACAGATATTTTCTGTTTGGAAGCAAGAGAGAATATGCCTGCACATGCTGAGGAAGTAGAAGAGGCATTAGAAGAAGATGTGAAGATCAACAATTCTTGGGGACCAACAAGGATTATAACAGAAAACGGAAAAGTCACAGGAGTTGAATTCAAACGTTGTCTTTTCGTATTCGATGCAGATGGCAGATTCAATCCACAGTTTGATGCAGATGATAAAAAGATCGTTGAATGTGACTACGTTTTATTATCAGTAGGACAAACATTCAATTATGGAAATCTGCTAGAAGGCGAAGGTGTAAAGTTAACCAAGAGGAATACGATTGAAGTTGATCATGTGAGCCTTCAAAGTTCAAAAGCCGATATTTTTGCAGGAGGAGATGTTGCTAGTGGGCCAAGACTTGCCATTGATGCTATAGCAGCAGGTAAAGAGGCGGCTGTCTCCATTCACAGATTTGTGCAAAAAGGGCAGTCATTGGTATTTGGTAGAGATACACATTCTTATAAGGTTCTTGATAAAGATAACCTGACTGAAAACCAAGGATATGATGGTACTGTAAGACAAAGAACGAAGCATATTAATGGTAAGGAATCAAGAACAACATTTAAAGACTTAAGAGGAACCTTAACAGAAGAGCAGATTAAGAAGGAAACGGCAAGATGTCTAGGTTGTGGAGCCACTAAAACGGAGGAATACTTATGCGTAGGATGTGGAGCATGTACACTAAAGTGTAAATTTGAAGCGATTAAACTTGAGAAGATTTATGATGTAAAAGGTTATGAAATTGATGACTTGCCAAAGGCTGTCATCAAGAAAGCAGCAAGTAGAAAAGCCAAAATAATGGCAAACAAAATCAATCCGTTTACAAAAACAAGATAAATTTGACCCGTAGAAATTGAGGTAAAGTGTCATGCATGAACTAGGTATTGTTTATGAAGTTATTAAGATCGTGGATGGATTTGCTAGGGAAAATCAACTGACAAGAGTAGATAAAATTGTTCTGGAGGTTGGACAATTATCCCAAGCAATTCCCAGATTTCTTGAAGAGTGTTATCCTGCAGCGGTTAGTGAAACCGCCTATGAAGACACGAAATTGGAGATCATTGTACTTCCGGCCAATGGAAAATGTAAGAATTGCAATGAAGTCTATAATATTGTAGAGAATAGGAAGATTTGTCCTGAATGTCATGGGGATAAATATGAGTTAATCTCAGGTCAAGAATTTAATATTAAAGAAGTTGTAGCATTTTAACAAATGAACAAAGTGCTTAAAAAATTTTAAATATTATAAAAGGAGTTTTTATCATGGGATTACTATTTCAAGGTTTCACATTTGGAAGTCTTATTGTACTTGTTTTATTTGTAGCCGTATTGGTGGGAGTGAATGAAGCTACAAGAAGATCAAAAGTATTATCCATAGTGGGGTATTGTGCCCTTCCTGTAGCATTGGGGGTATTTGTATTCTTAGATGTGCTAGGTTCACCAACTGGAAATACATGGTTTGGTTGGGTTAAGGTTGTATCAGCATTACTAGGCGTTTACGGCTTTATGTTGATCAGATTCACCAAACTGGGCGAAAGAAGATTTGCTGCCATATTCCCAGTAACCATTTTATCATTAAACATTGCAGAAGCGGTTTATAGAGAATTTGAAGTATTTTCAACCTATAAAGTATTGGAAGTCGATCCAGGAGGAATACTGATCCTTGGTGGAGTCTGGAATATTTTAAATGCAGTAGCAGGGATTTTATGTATAGTAACTTTAACAGGATTTGTTGGCATCAAAGTATCAAGAGATCAATCAAGAGATATGGTTTGGCCGGATATGACCTGGATGTACATCATCGGTTATACATTATGGAATTTTGCCTATGTTTACAATTGTATTTCAACAAGGTCAATGTATGCCGGATTCGGTATCTTAACAGCGGCACTCATTGCAGAATATGTATTCAAAAGAGGTGTGTGGCTTCAGCACAGAGCTCAAATTTTATCCTTGTATGCCCTGTTCTCGCTGTCCTTTGATTTTCAGCAAAGTGAATATTTTCAGATACTTCCTACATATACCGAAAGTGGGATGATGGCCATCAGTATTATTTCATTCATATTTAATGTAGGCGTATTTGCTTATATGATCTACACAATCATGAGGGACAAAAAGAACCCACTAAAAGAAGAAATTTATTCTCATACAAAAAGCTATAAGAAAAATTTATCGGCAAATAATCTGTAAGAACGATTACAAACGCTTAAACTGTAGAAGAGTAAACAATGAAATATGAATCATTAGACTTGAATAATGAAGTGCCGCACACCAATTGACAGATAATTTTGTATAGCTTGGTGTTCGGCACTTTGGTAATAAGAGATGCTGGAAAATAATCAAGATGCTAATAGGAGAAATATTAATTATGGAAGTAAAAGGACCAGAACTTTGATGAATATAAATAAAGCGAATACTTATATTTTTACCACAACATATATCCCTATCTGGGGCATATGTTGTGGTAAAATAAATAAATTAGAGTTATAATATCTAATAAAATAGTGGGGGAAATGCCCGATTTTGAAGAAAATGCGCATTATATATCCCCCTGTGCTGGCTTGTAATACAACAAAAATTTTAAAAAATTGAGGGAAAAAAATGAAAAAAACGATTACACTCATTATTACAATTTGTATTTTGACTATGTTAGCAGCAGGTTGCCAAAAGGCAAAGGTTGAGAATACACCGAATACAAAAAGTGAAACGATTAAGGTTATAGATTCAAGAGGAATAGAAGTTGAAGTAAACTATCCAGCCAAAAGGATTGTATGTCTTTTAAACAGTGGCCTTAATGATTTGTACATGCTAGGTGCAAAAGACCAAGTAATTGCAATTGATAAATGGACTTATGATACGAAAGAAGTTTACGATCTTACAGCCCAAATTGATGAAAGAGTAAAGAATAGAACCCTACCTGCAATTGATAAAAATATTGAAGATATTGTAGGTATGGGACCTGATGTAGTAATAATGTGGGCTGGTCAAAAGGATGATATTAAAATACTTGAAGATAAAGGTATTAAAGTAATAGGAATACAAGTTGATAACTTTGATCAAGTGTATGCGAAAATGGATATATTAGGTAAGCTTTCTGGAAAAGAAAAAAGAGCAGCTGAAATTATCGATTACACGAAAAAAGAACTTCAAAACGTAGATGACAAATTGAAGAATATAGACCAAACAAAAAAACCTTCTGCAATGTTTGTGTGGGGACCTTCAAAGCTTGATATAGCAGGCAGTAATAGTACGGGCGATAGTATTTTGAAAATGAGTGGAGCTGAGAATTCTGCTGCGGAGGTAAAAGAAGAGCATATTGTTGCTAAAATGGAAGATGTTATAAAGTGGAATCCAGAGGCTATTTTAATGTGGAATATCAATGATTTGAATCCTGAAGACTATTTTAAGGATTCTCAATGGAGCAATGTAAAGGCAGTAAAAGACAAAAATGTTGTTGAACTACCCCATCCCTTCTATTGTGACCTTTGGACAGTGAAGTATGTTTATTCAGTTAACTTTATGGTAAAAACACTTTATCCAGATTTGTTTAAGGATGTTGACCTAGAAAAATCAAAAACGGATATGTTGAAAGAGCTATATAATATTGATTTTGAGTGATTTAAATTTGCTACTTAAGGGTGGGTTATATGAAAAAAATTGCAGAAAAAATTGTTATGCTTTTACCTATTCCTGTTTTCATAATCACTTTGTGTGTCGGTTCTTATTATATTCCTATTGAAAAAGTAGTTGATTTGATAGCTTATAAGATAAGTGGATATAACTTTTTCGATTCTGTAATTGACATAAATAGTTTAAATGTATTATTTGAAATCAGGCTCCCTAGGGTTCTTCTTTCAATGCTTGTTGGTGCAAGTCTATCTGTTGCGGGGACTTCATTCCAAGCCGTATTAAAGAACCCTCTTGTTGAGCCATATACGCTTGGGTTATCCTCAGGGGCAGCTTTTGGAGCTGCCCTAGCATTATCTTTTCTGAATATTCCTGTTCAAATTTCTTCTTTCTTTTTTGCTTGCATTAGTGTTGCTATTTGCTATTTAGTTGCTACT
Organism: Firmicutes bacterium HGW-Firmicutes-1; assembly: GCA_002841625.1. Taxonomy (NCBI): domain Bacteria; kingdom Bacillati; phylum Bacillota; species Firmicutes bacterium HGW-Firmicutes-1. The sequence goes on from PHAG01000005.1 coordinate 47,228, forward strand.
AAAGATGGAGATACATCTGTGATATCTCTTATTTTATCAGGTGTTGTAATATCTTCATTATTTACTTCGTTTCTATCAATATTGCAAATAATGATTGATCCTATGAAGCTTCAAGGGTTGATATATTGGATTATGGGAAGTCTCCATACTTCAAGCTGGGAGAAAGTTTATTCAGTCCTTCCTTATATGTTTGTAGGCTTCTCGTTGACATATATTTTCAGGTGGAAGCTAAACATATTAGCACTAGGTGAAAAAGATGCTATCATTTTAGGAGTGAATCCTCAAAAATATAAGATCATTTTTATTTTTGCAGCTACACTATTAGCTTCTTCGGCAGTATCTGTTTCTGGAATAATTAGTTTAGTTGGCCTAATGATTCCCCATATGTTAAGAATTGTTTTTGGTCCTGATAATCGTAAAATGATTCCCATGTCATTTTGTTTAGGAGCTTCTTATCTGGCAATTGTAGACTGTTTTTCAAGAAACTTGTGGTCTTTTGAAATACCTATTGGAATTCTAACAACCATTATAGGTGCTCCATATTTTATATTTCTCATCAGAAAGACGAAGGCAGGTGGATGGCTGTGATAAAGCTTGAAGAAGTTACAATTGCTTATCAAAAGCAAACTGTACTGAAAAATGTGAACTTAAACATTGAAAAAGGGCTTATAACTACTTTTTTAGGTCCAAACGGAAGTGGAAAAACATCATTGATGTCCTCCATTAATAGTACATTAAAGCCTGTACATGGGAAAATCTATATAGATGGAAAAGATATTGGAAAGCTTAAGGCAAAGAATCTTTCAAAAATCGTGGCCACCGTTCCACAGCTCTACAACTCTCACTTTAATTATTCGGTTTTTGATATGGTTTTACTAGGAAGATCTCCACATATAGGATATATGCCTAAAAAAGAGGATGATCTAAAGGTAGAAGAAGCAATCAGTCATATAGGCATTGAACATTTAAAGAATAAAGAGTTCAATAGACTAAGTGGTGGGGAAAGACAGATGGTTATGATAGCACGGGCTATTGCACAAGATACACAGGTTATTTTACTGGATGAGCCTACCTCTTATCTGGATTTAAAGAATCAACTTAAAGTCTTGAGTATGGTAAAAGAAATCAACCGATTAAAAAAAGTTACATGTATTATGACACTGCACGATCCGAATCATGCACTCATGTATTCTGATAAAATTGTAATGTTTCATAATGGGACTGTTGAAACAGGTACCATTGATAGTATGATTAATGCGAAGAATATTTTTGATGTTTATGGGGTTAAAGCAGAGGTGATGAACATCAATGATAAAAGATATGTGATATCGGATTATTAATAAATAATGCAGAGGTGACTAGAATGAAGAGAGTTTTTGAATCTCATATACACTTTCCAATTGATATGTATGAGGCTGAGTTTACTGAAAAGATTGATGATGAAACTACAAGGTTAACAGAGAATCTAGTTGACAACCTTGTTAAAGCAAAGGTAGTTAAGGCATCCTTGCTTGGAGGACGTGGAAAAGTAAATGAAATGGTGAAGGAGGCAATCCAAAGATACCCAGAATTGTTTATTGGGTTAGCCTACATAGATATTGACAAAGACAATCCGGAAATATTGAATTATTATAAGGATTCAGGGTTTAAGGGTATAAAAATAATTTGCCCCAATAATGAGTATGATGAAGAAAAATATGATCCTTTTTATGAATTAGCTGAAAAGTTGAATATGGTAGCATTATTTCATACGGGAGTAATTGGTAATGCAGTTGACTACCTAGTAGAATCTCCATTTGATAAAAGGCTTATAGAAACTTCAAGGGAATTTGAGAGTAAAATAAAACGATTCAATTCTTCTTCTCGGTTTATGTTACCCATATACTTGGATAATATAGCACTAAAATTTCCAGAATTGAAGATTATAGGAGCGCATTTGGGATATGGAATGTACGACGTAGCTTGTGCAATTGCACGATTTAGGAGAAATGTATTTTTCGACTTATCTGGCGGTGATGTAATCAGAAGACATATTACGGAGAAAAAGCTCATTGGGAAAGAAATTTCTTCCTATAAATTATTATATGCTTCAGACGGCTTGCCTGAAAATGTTTATAAGGACGTGAAGATATGGGAAGAAGAGCTTTATAGGTATGGACTGAGTGACAAGGAAATGGATAATATCATGTATTTAAATGCAGCTAGAATTTATGGGGTAGAGGAACTTGAAGGATAATATGTGAATGCGTGCATAAGAGTGTAATGAAAAATTAAGATGAATTTAATATAGATTTAAGATAAATCACAGCCTCATTTAAGTATTCCTTGTTATAGTAATAACAAGGGGTACGAAATGGGGCTGTTTGACCTTTCTTGTACCGAATAAAAATGGATTGGATCAAGAAAGGAAAATTAAAAATGAATATTCATAACATGAAAAAGTTTGAAAATAGAGGTGCCTTATGTATTGCAGAATAATCCGCAATGACATTGTAAAGAGCAAAGCGATAACGCTGACAACAATAATATTTGTCGCTGCCGCGGCTATGCTTGTTTCCCTTGGGATGATACTCGTTGTAAATCTTTCCGGCGCGATAAATACTCTTATGACACAGGCTAAAACTCCTCATTTTATGCAAATGCATTCGGGTGAAATTGATACTGCGAGGCTTGAAGCTTTTGCCGAGAATAGCAATGTCGATGCATTTCAGGTGCTTGAATTTCTCAACATTGACGGAGCGCGGATTGTATTTAAAGAAAGTTCTCTATCTGATAGTGTTCAGGATAACGGTTTCTCAGTGCAGAGCGGAAAATTCGATTATCTTCTTGACCTTGACGGAAATGTCATAAGTGTATACGACGGAGAGTTATATGTTCCAATATGCTATATGAGAGACAACACTGCAAAGGTCGGTGACATGGTAGTAATATATGGAAAGGAATTTACTGTTGCAGGATTTCTCCGTGATTCCCAGATGAATTCCATGCTAGCTGGCTCAAAGAGGTTTCTTGTCAGTGAAAATGATTATGCACAAATAAAAAGCCTTGGAAGTACGGAGTATTTGATTGAGTTCAGATTAAAGGATTTGTCGGAGCTTGGCGCATTTAAAAACGCTTATACCTCAGCAGGACTTGAAGCAAACGGACCGACGATAACATATCCCCTTTTCATAACCATTAATGCTATTTCTGACGGGATGATGATTGCGGTTATACTTCTTGTAAGCGCTCTTGTCGTAGCAATTGCATTTATGTGCATACGCTTTACGCTCCTTGCGAAAATCGAAGACGACTACCGCGAAATAGGGGTTATGAAAGCAATTGGGCTGCGTGTTTCTGACATAAAGAAGATTTATCTTATGAAATACGCTGTGATTTCGGTGGTAGGCGGTATTTTCGGATTTGCACTTTCGTTTGTGTTCAGAGGCATGCTTCTTGAAAATATACGGCTTTATATGGGTGAAAGTCAAAATTCTTCTTTTGCTTTATTATTCGGAATAATTGGCGTACTGCTTGTATTCCTTGCAATGATTGCCTATGTAAGTAGTGTGCTGAAACGATTTCGGAAAATATCTGCCGCTGGGGCAATAAGCTTTGGCACCTCACAGGAAAAATCTGTAGGCGCAAAGCGTTTTTGCCTGAGCGGAAACAAGCTATTTGACACGAATATATTTCTCGGCATCAAAGATGTTCTCGTGAGGAAAAAACTTTATGCCACAATGCTTGCGGTGCTTGTAATTTCAACGTTTATAACTATTGTTCCCCAGAACCTATACAACACGATTTCCTCAAAAAGCTTCAGTACATATATGGGGATAGGAAGCTGCGATATGCGCATTGATATTCAGCAGACCAACAATATTTCTGAGAAAGCCGTTGAAATATTAAATACGATGAACAAGGATAGTAGCATTATAAAGTATGTCTTGCTTACAACAAAAACATTCAAAGCGAAAAGGGCGGACAGATCGGAGGAAAGTATAAAAATTGAACTTGGCGATCATTCGATATTTCCTGTAGGATATTCCGAGGGCAGAGCACCTGCCCAGGAAAACGAAATTGCCCTTTCAGTTATGAATGCCGATGAGCTGGGCAATAAGCTGGGCGATGTCATTACGCTGGTGATGCAGGGGAAGGAGAAAAATCTCACGGTATGCGGAATTTATTCTGACATTACCAATGGCGGAAAAACCGCGAAGGCTGTTTTCACTGATAATTCTGCGGATATTATGAAGAGCATTATCTGCGCAGAGCTTTCGGATCAATCTCTTGTGGCTGGAAAGTCTTCGGAATATGCTAAAAGGTTTGATTTTGGAAAGATTTCGGGTATTGATGAATATATTACACAGACATTTGGCTCCACAATAAACTCTGTTGGAAAGGCTTCCAGCGCTGCAATTGCTGTTGCGCTGATGATTACAATACTTGTTACACTGTTGTTTATGAAAATGCTTATCGCAAAGGACAGACATTCCATTGCAGTCATGAAAGCGTTCGGTTTTACAAATTTGGATATTAGATTGCAGTATATTTCCCGTTCGGTATTCGTTCTAATTGTCGGAATTGTTCTAGGTACACTGCTGGCAAATACTCTCGGAGAGGTACTTGCGGGTATAGTCATCTCCTCGTTTGGAGCTTCCTCGTTTAAATTTGTGGTCAATCCGCTTTCAGCGTATTTACTTTGTCCGCTGATGATGGTTTGTTCGGTTCTGATCGCAACAATGATCGGCACATCGGGTGTGGGACAAATAAAAATATACGAAAATATAAAGGAGTAAATAATGAAGAAGATTATTATGGGTGAAAATATAGTAAAATCGTTTGGTGAGGGCGATGAAAAGTGCTATGCTCTTGATGGAGTGTCTATTGAAATAAACGAGGGGGAATTCGTTTCGGTAATGGGACCTTCGGGCTCGGGAAAATCCACGCTGATGTTTGCATTGAGTGGAATGGACGGCGTTGACGGTGGAAAGGTTGCTTTTGACGGTAGGGATTTATCAGCACTCAAAGAAAATGAGCTTGCTGACATACGCAGAACAAAAATGGGATTCGTTTTTCAGCAACCGACTTTGCTGAAAAATCTGAATATTCTGGATAATATTATTCTTCCATCAATGCGTAGCAATAGAAAAAACACCGCTAAGATTACCGAAAAAGCAAGAATGCTTATGAAAAAGGTGGGCATTGGGGAGCTGGAAAAGCGTGATATTACACAAGTTTCGGGAGGACAGCTTCAGCGTGCGGGAATATGCCGCGCACTCATGAGCAATCAGAAAATTATATTCGGTGATGAGCCGACGGGTGCACTTAACTCTAAATCCGCACAGGAGATTATGAACATCTTTACTGAAATCAATGCGGACGGTACTGCGGTTATGCTTGTAACGCACGATGCTAATGTGGCAGCGCGGACAGAGCGTATTATGTTTATGTGCGACGGAAAAATCGTTAGCGAAATGAGGCTTCCGAAATTCAGCGGCATAGATATTGAGGACAGGATAAAAAAAGTCACGGCTAGAATGCAGGAAATAGGAATATAATCACATTATGAGGCTATAGTTTTATGGAGAATGCATCCTGATTAAATCAATTGAGGATGCATTCTCTTTTTTGACATTAGTAATTGTGGTTCTCTTCAGCAGCTTCTGCAATAGCTTTTGTTTCATGAACTGTACCGCGAGGATGCTGAGGGGGTGCATAAATAGAGTATAATTTAAGTGGTTTATTGCCTGTGTTGATTAGATTATGCCATTTACCAGCAGGTATGATGAATGCAAAACCATCATAGACTTTTTCTTGAAAATACAACCGATTTTTTCTATCACCCATTTTAACAATTCCTTGGCCTTCTTCAATGCGTAGGAATTGATCAAGGTTGGGGTGGATTTCTAATCCGATGTCTTCACCTACATTAATACTCATCAAGGTCAGTTGTAAATGGCTTCCAGTCCATAAAGCGGTGCGAAAAGTATCGTTTTGCTTCGTAGCAGCATCAATATTAATGACGAAGGGTTCTGGTCCATAATCCATTAACTGAATGAAACAATGATCTTCTGATATATGAGAGCAAGGTATATACTGATTAGTGTACTGCTTTGAAAATTCTAAGTCATAAATTGGAGGGGTAACGTCATAAGGGTATGGATACATTATAGAATCATTATACATATTGTCTGGGTTATGCATTGTTGGTTTAACGTAATAAGGACGAGGATACGTTTTATACATTTTGCTCTTTCACTCCATAGGTTTATAACATTATCATATGTTTTATGTTTTGCAGATGTGCTCTGATTAAAAGAATGCTATGATTCTCGGGTTATAAGTGAAAAGATGACCAAGGGTCACATGACCATTCATTTACGTATATTTTCAGTTTAAAACTTAATTGCATACATTTTCGTTTATGCGCATAGTTATACTTTGTCTTCATTTTTCGGAGACTTCCCTGACACCATAGGAGAATCACTCCACACATGGCTGATTGTATCTAAATAATCAGCAGAGGTATGACATTTTCTTAGGTTTTTCATGAGTTTGCCATCCTTGTCGGTGTGAACCGACATGTAAGTCCAGAATTCATTCATTTTGTCACATAAATGCTTATCCCCATGAAGTATATTTTTATAATGAGTATAAATCTCATCGTGAAAATCTTTAACCATACTGATTTTATCGGCTGGCGGAATGATTTGCCCTTTGATCATAGATGGCAGGAAAGGATCCCTAAGAGCTCCTCTACCTAACATGAAGCTTTTTATTGAAGGAAAACTTAGTTGGATACGCATGAAGTCATCATAGGTAAATATATCGCCATTATAGGTTACCTCATGTTTGCAAGCGGTATTGAGCACTTCAAATGAATCCAGATCAACGTTACCGGTGTACATTTGTACACCGGTGCGAGCATGTATAATGACGCCACTCAAGGGATATTCATTGAGCAATTTAATCACACGTATGCCTTCTTCAGGATCATGAAGTCCAAGCCTCATCTTCGCGGTTATTGTATAATTGCTATCTGCACAAGCAATATCAAGAAATTCTTTGAGCATATCCGAATATGGTAAGATACCAGAACCTTTTTTCTTATTTGTAACCATGGGAAATGGGCATCCAATGTTCCAATTGATTTCATTGTAGCCCATATCAACTAGTGCGGAAGCAAAAAGCCTAAAATCAGCTCCATTGTTGCTAAGAAGTTGAGGAACAATTTTGATTGCAGCATCATTACGTTCAGGTAGAAGATCCTTAAACAGTAAATGGCTTGACTTTTTCTTTTCTGTAGTGGTAATAAAGGGTGCATAATACGCGTCAATACCACCAAAGATTTTGGCAAATGCATTTCTGTAACAAGATATAGTCATACCCTGAATTGGGGCCAAAAAAAGATTCATATATTTGCTCTCCATTTCTATTTACTAAAATTATTTTTAAAGTTTCCACTAGTTTATTTGTACCGATCGCATACTTTAGTTTAACTGATGATGGGCAGTTGGTAAAGATATGAATGGAACTTGAACAAAAAATAAAATATTGATTTAATTTTGGGCTAACTTTTTATAAAGCATCAACCGATAAAATAAATGTAGGGATGCTAAATTTGCAAAAGGATTTGTAATTTGGGAGAGATGAAAATGCATTCAAAAGCACTAGAGATTGGACAGTATATTCCCATTCATTATCATTTTCAAATGTTATCAGATTCAGATAGAATGAACTCATTTAAGACTGCAATTGACATGGCTGTTAAACCGGGCTACAAGGTTGCTGAATTGGGTTGTGGAACAGGTGTAATGTCCTACTTGGCAGCAAGTAAAGGCGCACAAGTATGGTCTGTTGAGTATAATCCAGAACTTGTATCTGCAAGCCGCAAATTTATTAGTGAAAACAATATGTCGGATAAAGTGAAAATATATCATGGTGATGCAACGAACTGGCTTCCCCCAGAACCAGTTGATCTTGTTATATGTGAAATGCTTCATAGTGCACTGCTTCGTGAAAAACAGGTAAAGGTTATTGAAGCATTTAGAAAAGCACATCATGCCCGCTTTGGAAGTATTCCGAAGTTCATGCCAAATGCCACCCTACTTGCAGTACAGCCTGTGAATCAACTTTACGATTTCTATGGGTATTATGCACCAGTACCATTCTTTCAATCAGCCTATCACAACGCTGTTGATTGCGAGGCACTTGGTGATCCAGCAGTCTATAAGATTGTGGACTATGATAATGCTTCTGAAGAAAGTTATAAATCTAAAGTTTCGATTGTTGTAAACCAAGATTCAGAATTAAATGCGCTTCGTTTTATAACAAAAAGCCTAATGTCTATGGACTTCAAAACTGGAAAAACGGTAGATTGGCATAATCAACACCTTGTATTGCCACTTCCATATACATATAACGTAAAAGCAGGCCAGAGTATCAATTTGAGTTTTGATTACCGGCCAGGAGATTCTATTGATATATTACAGAACTCGCTCAGTATCAAACTTAAAAATCCTGCTTCAACTGAAAAAGAATTCCTTATAGCTTAATATCTAAATAGGCTGGGTTTTAGTAGATGTCTAGTATTAGTAATTGAAAAGTGTGGAAATATAAAAGGAGAATGCACCCTTAGTAAAATATGATAAGGATACATTCTCCTTTTTTGGAATCTCTGCTATAATATGTGTAAATAAGTTAATAGGGGCACAATTTATGTTTTGATGAACTAGAAGGAATTGACTGGAGGATGCTATGAGACGCATAACGTTTCTAATTACGATGTTTTTTACTTATCTATTTGGTATGTTTTTATTACCAGTGGCTTTGGTTTTGGGTTTGTTCGATAAAAAGTTACAGGTACAGATTGCCTATGCCTTTAATCGTTTTATAGCGATACTGTCTATAAAAATCAGCGGAGCCAAGTTAGAAATGAAAGGTCTAGATCATATACCAAAAAACCAAGCTGTTTTATATGTAGGCAACCATAGAAGTATGTTTGATATCTTGCTATTGATGAAACTCATAAGAACGCCGCTGATTTTTGTTGGGAAGAAGAGTGTAATGAAATGGCCGGTAATAAGCTGGTGGATGAGAGCGCAAAAAACACTATTTATTGATCGAGATAATTTAAGAGAAGGCCTTAAAGTCATTATAAAGGGCATCGAATTATTGAAAGATGGTGATAGCATCGTAATATTTCCAGAAGGGACAAGAAGTAAAACGGATGAAATGTTACCCTTTAAAAAAGGCAGTTTTAAGCTTGCAACAAAGAGCGGTGTTCCTGTGATTCCATTTGCGATTAAAGGAACAGATGATGTATTTGAAAATAATAAATTTAATTTGAAACCTAAAACCATTTATATCACCGTAGGCAAACCTATTTTATTGAGTGAAGTTGAAGATACAAATAAGGACAATCATACACAGTTTATTAGAGGCATCATTGAAAATATGTACAATGAAATACATAATCAAAATTGATTGGGTTACATCTCAAGAAAGAGGCTAAAGATTATGTAGAGTGATATAAACTCAGGGGTCTTTTAAATAATAAGGCTATATTTTCAATTTTACTTATGGTATGATTCAATAGGGGATTTTACTTACCGCGTATAAATTGAATTGATTAGGAATATAATTTATAGCTTCAGTTAAATCGCTGCGTTTAAATAATGGAAATTAAAAGTTACATCATGAATCAATTTTTATAAGTTGACAAATTTACGTTTATACTATAATTTATAATTATGCAAATAAAAGCATATAATGTAAATTATATTCAATAATAATTTTAAGGAGAAATAAACCATGAAAAAAATCATTTCACTCATTCTTGCAATAACAATGCTGATGGTTGGTAGCTTAGCACTTACGGGTTGCAACTCAGACAGTGAAGGTACATACAAAGAAAGCTCGGTTGTTAAAGTAATCGATATTCCACTGACTGAAGAGGAATATGCTTTTGGCGTAGATAAAAATCAACCGGAACTTCTTACAGAGGTAAACAAATTCATAGCACAGATCCAAGCTGATGGAACATTTGAACAAATCTGTAACAATTACTTTGGTGACGGAAAACCCGTAGCAGTTACATCTGCTAAACTTGATAGCACGAAAGATCAACTTGTTGTAGCTACCAATGCAGGGTTTGAACCTTTTGAATATACTGTTGGAGACCAATACTACGGTATTGATATGGAAATTGCAGCTCGTCTTGCAGAATATCTTGGAAAAGAACTTGTAATCAACAATATGGATTTTGATGCAGTTTGTCTCTCTGTAGGTGAGGGCAAATGTGATATTGCAATGGCTGGACTTACAATCAAAGAGGATAGAAAAGAATATGTTGCATTCACAGATAAATACTATGATGCAGCTCAGAAAATCATCGTTAAGACAACTGATACAACATTTGATAATACCAAGGTAGTAGCTGATGTAGAGGCGATTCTTTCTGGACTTAACAGCGATACGAAGATCGGTGTACAGTCAGGCACAACAGGTCAATTTTATGTGGAAGGCGATGAAGATTGGGGTTTTACCGGTTATAAGGCTACAAATGTAGGATATAAATCTGGTTCTCTTGCTGTTCAAGATATGATCAATGGCAATATCAGTTTTGTTATCATTGATGAAGCGCCTGCTCAGGCAATTGTAAAGGCAATTAACGAACTTAATTAATATTATCAATACAATCCAATAACAAGACAAACAATAACAAGACAAACAATAACAATACAATCAATAACAAAACAATACCCCGCTGATATTTACGGGGTATTGTATGCTGTGAGGGCTCATAACATGGGGAATTTTGACAAAAAATTAGAAAAGTTTTGGGAAATGTTCTACTTGAACGATGGTTACACAAAAGTTTTAACCGGACTTCAAAACACATTATATATTGCAATTGTTGGACTCGCTATCGGAATTATCATCGGCACCGTAATAGCGATTGTGGAAGTATATCCAAAATACAAAAGACTGCCTAAAATACTAAACGGTCTTTGTAGATTTTATGTCGGTATGTTCAGAGGTACACCGGTAGTTGTGCAGCTATTGGTAACTTATTATGTTGTTTTACCTTTAATAGGTATCAATTTACCGGCACTGAATGTATGTGTTTTGGTATTTGGTTTGAACAGCGCAGCTTATGTTTCAGAAATTATGAGAGGCGGAATCATGTCTGTAGACTCTGGACAGATGGAAGCAGGACGTGCTCTTGGCCTAACCTATAACGTGACTATGTTGAAAGTGGTTGTTCCTCAGGCTGTTAAAAACATACTGCCTACGCTAGGTAATGAGTTAATCGCCTTGGTTAAGGAAACATCTGTTGTAAGCTTTGTGGGTGCTGCCGATTTGTATGTTGCATTTAACTATATTGGTACAAACAGTTATGAGTTTATGGTTCCATACCTAGTTATGGCGTTAATTTATATCGTAGTAGTTATGATTATAGCCTTGCTCATTAAAACAATGGAAAGGAGCCTGAGAAAAAGTGATCGACGTAATTAATTTAAAGAAAAACTATGGTAAGCTTGAAGTATTAAAAGATATTACAACTACAATCAATCAAGGTGAAAAGATTGCGATCATTGGCCCATCCGGAAGTGGGAAAAGTACATTTTTGCGTTGTCTTAACTGTATGGAAGACCCCACAAGCGGCGCCATTATATTTGAAGGCGTTGATATCGCTGACATGCATGTAGACATTAATATTCATCGACGTCATATGGGAATGGTATTTCAGCAATTCAATCTGTTTAATAATAAGACGGTGATTGATAATATCATGCTCTCTCCGGTATATATAGAAACGCATGATCTTCGCATGAAGAATTTAAAGAACTTTATTATAAACATAAAAAATATATTTACGCAGAATAAGAAGCCTATTTATGAAATTAACACCACTCGAGCTAAGATCAAAGTAGAAGCAAAAGAAAGTGCAATGCGTTTGTTGAAAAGGATTGGGCTAGAAGACAAAGCCGATGTTTATCCTTCAACGCTTTCAGGTGGTCAGAAACAGAGAATCGCAATCGTGCGAGCACTGGCTATGAACCCAAAAGTGATGCTATTTGACGAGCCTACCTCATCGCTTGACCCGGAAATGGTCGGGGAAGTTCTTGATCTTATCAAGCAACTTGCAAATGAAGGTATGACAATGGTTATTGTAACGCATGAAATGGGATTCGCAAAAGAGGTTGCTACAAGAGTTTTATTTATGGATGAAGGGAAAATTCTAGAGGAAAATATACCTGAGGAAATCTTCTCGCATCCTAAAAATGCCAGAACCAAAGAATTTTTATCAAAAGTATTATAAATAATGCCTACACATCATGTAGATAGGTCCTAAAGGAAGTGTTAAAATGCAAATGAACGAATCGATAGTCTATCAGTTTTTTTACTTGACGGGTGAAGATCAGGATCCAATGACAGTCTATGTTTTTGAATATGATAAAGAACAGGAAGGGGTTTCTGTTTTGACTGACTGGGAAATGGAAGTCTATATTCTGTCAGAGGAAGCTTTTGAAGATTTTATTCCTGCTAACCAAGAACAGATAGATGCATTTATTGAACATGTCCGGATACTTTACGCAAGTAACCTCTTGATGGAAAAACAGCTTCAAAACCCGGAAAAGGATTTCGATCCGGAAACAATGAAGAAAATTGAGGAGCAAGCTGCTATTTTAATAGAATGGCAGGATGGTGCAAAAGTTCTTTTGGAAAAACATTCAAAATAAATAAGGCAAAATAAAAAGATTTCAAGTATTGGTTATTAAACGGTATACCGTTTGGGACTGATATTTGAATTCTTTTTTTTCTCATTTCTCAGGACCTTTTAAACCAAGTTACAAAGTATTGGTTTTCGACATTGCAGGTGAGGTTGAGGCAATTGGTAGCAAAGTCTATGTTCCCTTGAATTTCTGTATGAGGGAACTTTTTAATTTGGTAATAAAAATTATTCACATCTTGACTATTGACTTATAATAAAAGGAGATATATAATAGTAACCAAGGTAGCAACGTAGCTACGAAAGGAGCTTGTTGAAATCTTGCAGATGAGGAAGCTATAAAGAAAGCTTAGTAGGGGACATGGGTTTATTTTGAAAAGGAGATTGATGCGTATAGTAAATGAATAATGAAGTGGGGTAAAGGTAATGAAAAATATGATTAGAATGGAGGAATAATGTGAAGACTAGAAAAATCGTTTTGATTATATCTCTGGTATTAATCTTGATTGGGTCAATGCTAGGTTATGGAATTCAAACGGACTATGGAAACGTTGATATTAAAGAAGTTCAGTTTACCGGTACATTTGGCAACACGATTCATGGATATTTATATATTCCAAAGGGTGTAACAAAAGACAAACCTGCACCGGCAGTAATTAATTGCCATGGATACATAAATACAAAAGAAGTTCAAACGGGTTTTAGTATTGAATTCGCAAGAAGAGGCTATATCGTATTATCAATTGATATGCCGGGACATGGATATTCAGATGCAGTACCTCCAGGAGCAAGTGGATTTGACGGTTTCTTCTCAGGAACAACGGAGGCTTTCAAATATCTTTCAGGTCTGGATATTGTTGACAAGAGTAAAATTGCCCTTGAAGGTCATTCCATGGGTGGGTGGAATGCTGCACAAGCGGCCCAAACTTTTGGAGAAAAAATTAATACCGTAGTATTAGTTGATTCTGCATCCGGTACATTTGGACCAGCATTATTTGATGAAAACTCACCATTTAATCATGCTGTTACCTTTGGAGATTCAGATGAGATGGTTTTGATGTTCTGGGAAGTTCCAAATGCAAGAGAGATTAATAAATCACCAAAACTTAAAAAGTCAATTGGTGTAACAGAAGACATAGAATATGGTAAAATATATGGTTCTTTTGAAAACAAAACTGCAAGAGCAGTGTTTCAAACTCCAGATACACATGCAGGAGCGCATATGTCAAGGGAAGCCATTGGAGCAGCGGTTGGATTTGTACAAGATGCGATGCCAGCAGGTAGTGTTATTCCATCAACAGATCAGGTATGGCCAATGCACGAATTTGCAAAATTGTTAAATTTAATTGGAATTGGATTGTTTATCATATTTTTAGGTGGAGTATTACTGGATACTAAATATTTTGGAACACTTGTACAAGAAGGTCCACAAACATTGAATATCAGAGGTGGAAAAGCAATATGGGCAGTTCTTGCCTTGATTACAACTGCATTTCCTGCACTAATCTATTTTAAATACAAAGGGCCTACGTTCCTGGATGCAAGCTTTTTACCGGGATCAGCTTTAGCACCTCAAGGAATAACAACTGCAATTGCAAGATGGTCAGTGATTAACGGAGTTATGTTTTTGGTATTGTTCCTAGTATGGCATTTTGCTTTTGGAAAAAAAGAAGGTGGTACACTAGTAACATACGGTATATCCACTTCAAGTGAAAAGAAAGAATTTTCTTGGAATTACATTGGAAAAACTGCATTGCTTGCAGGTATTATATTAGGATGTACACAATTAATAGCTGCATTAGTAGGACATATATTTAAAATTGATTTTAGATTTTGGGTTATTGGATTTAAGGCATTGGATTTTGCTCATATTAAAATGGGTCTAGTATATTTCTGGCCATTCTTCTTCTTCTTCTTAATAGGTGCCTTGGCAGCCCAAACCTACTTAAGAACTAAAAAATTAGAAGGTAAATATGCAGTAGTAATTCCATATTTAGCCGCAATATTAGTAAATGGTTTAGGTATGTTCGTGTTGGTACTCATGCAATATGTTCCTGCAATTACAACTGGAATAGCTGGGTTCCCAAATTTCACATTAGAAGCGATTGTAGGATTCCAGTTTATTGTAACACTTCCTTTTGCAGGAATTATCGCTACATACTTTAGTAAGAAAACATCCAACATATACTTGCCTGCATTCATAAATGCAGGGTTTATAACAATGTATGTTGTGATAGGACAAGCAATACATTATTTCCCCAAATAAATAATGAAAGCCCAATATGCTAATTGAAAGCGAGTCAAAAAATATATGTAATGTATTTGTTCTCCCTTAAATATACATTTGCATAAAAATTTGTTATAATAATAAGGAAGGCTTGAAGAATTCAAGACTTCCTTATTTATCGTTAATATTCCAATGATCCAGCTAATTTATAATAAGGTTAGGTGATGAATTTGAAAGCAAAAAATACTACGGATTATATGAATTCTAAAGATGGAACGAAACTATATTATGAGAAAAGTATAGTAGATAATCCTAAAGCTACAATCATTATTATTCACGGAGTGTGTGAGCATCAGGGCAGATACAATTATGTTGTAGACAAATTAAATGATAAGAACTATAACGTTTACCGATTTGATTATAGAGGGCATGGAAAATCAGATGGTAAAAAAGCACATATTGATGATTTTAATGATGTGATAGATGATACAGATGCTATGGTAAATATTGTTAAAGCGGATGAAAAGAATACGAAAATATTTATTTTAGGTCACAGTTTTGGTGGCTTTATTGCTGTTGCATACGGAATAAAACATAAGGGAAAAGTAGATGGGTTTATCGTAAGCTCACCTACAGCAAGTGACGAGGCAGGAATACTTGAGCTTTTTAGAAAAGGAACAGATAAAAATGAGTATGTACCAAACAATTTAGCAAATCTACTTTGCTCTGATAAAAAAGTTTGCAAGGAATATATGGAAGATGTTATGGTACATAAAGAAATGACAATTGGTTTTGTGCAGGAAATGATTAAAGGAACTAAGTGGATAAAAAGAAATATCTCTAAATTTAATTATCCGGTAGTGTTAATCCATGGTAAAAACGATCAGATTATTTCCTATCTTGATACAGAATACTTATTTGAACAAATGGCTTCTAAGGATAAAAAATTAAAAATATATCAGGGTATGCAGCATGAACTGCTAAATGAAGTAATTAAGGATAGAGTTATGGAAGATTTAACCCAATGGATAGACGAAAGAGTGTAGGATAGGATTGTAGTTGAGTATATAATAATGGTGTACTATATACGGTAAATAAGACGATTGTTAAGGGCATGGGAGGAACATAGATGAAGCCAGAAATAATTATAACATTAAAGAACTTGGGATTTACGGAGTATGAAGCAAAAGCTTATTTGGCCTTGCTTGAAAAATCACCGTTATCTGGATATGGGGTTGCATTGAATTCTGGAGTGCCTCGTTCGAAAATATATGAAGTACTTGATGGGATGGCACAAAATGGTGAAGTATTAATCAGCTATGGAGCACCGGTATTATATGCGCCATTACCCCCAAAGGAATTGATTGAACGAAGACGTAATAAAACTGAAGAAAATTTTGATGCTGCATGTAATTCACTAGAAGATTTTTCTTCAAGAGTAGAAGATAGAGACAACATTTGGAATATATCTGGGTACGATGAGATTATTAATAAAGCTAGGGAAATAATCAACGCAGCTACTGAAAGCCTAATTATTGAGATATGGAAAGAAGATTTTGAAAAAATAAATCAAGCATTAACAAATGCAGTAAAAAGGAAAATAAAAGTTAGTATTGCTGCTTATGAGGATATAGAATTAAGAAATGCAGAGGTTTACAAAGTTCCTGAAGAGTATCAAATAGGTGGTGATTTAGGGAGAAGTATTTCAATATGTGCAGATGGTAAAGAAGCTATGACTGGAGTTGTTTCTTTAGAGATCGAAAGTCTTGCAGCAACATCTAAACATCCAGGACTGACTATTCCGGTCTCTCAACTAATTAAGAGAAGTATTTTTATAGCTAAGAATTTAGAATAATAAATAAAAGAATTCATCAATACAAATGAAATGATCAACCAATGAAATAAAAAGATGATTACCGAATTACAGGAGTCATCTTTTTCTATCCAATATAATGGTGATACCATCCCGATAAATAAAGGTGCGGTAAAGACAGATGAAATCAGAAACAATCATTCAATTTCAAAATAAACTATTAGAATGGTACGATAACAATGCACGTATCTTACCATGGAGAGACAATCCTTCACCCTATAGAGTTTGGATTTCAGAAATTATGCTTCAACAAACGAGGGTAAATGCTGTAAAGCCTTATTTTGAGAATTTTATGAAGGAAGTTCCAACAATACAGACCCTTGCAAATATTTCAGAAGATAAACTATTAAAGCTTTGGGAAGGATTGGGGTATTATAATCGTGCCAAAAATTTAAAAAATGCTGCCAATATCATTGTGCAAAGCTTTGGCGGAGAAATGCCGTCCAGTATAGAAGACTTACAATCTCTTCCTGGAATTGGCCCCTATTCATCCGGAGCGATCGCTTCCATTGCATTTGGGAGGAGGGTTCCTGCTATTGATGGGAATGTACTTAGGGTATTTGCCCGAGTTACAGCAAACGAAGGTAGTATTATAGATCAAACAGTGAAAAAAGAGATTGAAAAAAGTGTAGTTGAAATATTACCTATGATTCGTATTGGTGATTTTAATCAAGCAATTATGGAATTAGGAGCCACTATATGCGTACCAAATGGGCTGCCGAAATGCATCGAATGTCCAATTAACACTATTTGTGAAGGAAATAAACAAGGTATTGCAGCAACACTTCCTTTAAAAACTAAAAAAAAAGCAAGAAAAATTGAGGAAAAGACTATATTTGTGATTCGTTTTATGGACAGAACAGCATTAAGACAAAGGGGTAATAAGGGATTGTTATCAAGTCTTTGGGAATTTCCACATGTAGAGGGACATTTATCTCGTGAAGAATGTGAAGAACAATTAAATGAATGGAATATTATTTGTCATAAAATAATTCCTTTGAATAAATCCAAACATATTTTTACGCATATAGAATGGCATATGATTGGGTATTTCATCCAGATAGAAAGTATGCCAGTTGATACTAAATTCGTCTGGGCAACACAGAATGAATTAAAGGAAAAATATTCGATTCCCTCAGCTTTTAGAACATATAGAGGGGGCATAGATGATTAAGGAAGTTCAACTGCAACTTCCTGTCTTTCTGTAGAACCGTATTTATTTAAGATTGTTTTTGTCCAAATGCTCGTGGACATATTGCTCGGCATCTATTACAATTACAAATGCTAAAGCCTCTATCGTTCTTGCTGTATGTAAATTCTCTGCATCGTTTTTGGTTTACACTAGTTCCGTTTAATGCGTTTTGAGGGCACTGATCTATACATAAGTGACAATTTTCAATACAAACTTCTTCTGCAATGGGATCGGATTCTAAATCTAGGTTGGTTAAAACGGCACCAATATTTATCATATTACCATATTTATTGTTCATAATAAGAGTGTTTTTACCTAAGCTACCTAATCCTGCTAGAAGGGCAGCATGCTTCATTGATATTAAGCCACGACCTTCAAGGGTGTTATTATCCCAATAATCGTAAGGGGAATCTGAAGGGAGGGGTATCGCTGTTGCATCCAGTTTTTCTATTTCGAGTGCAGATAGATAACTGATGCGATCTAATTCGTCCAAGTTGACATCTGTTGCTTTGATATAAATTATACGGGGATCAACCTTCGCCAAGCCTTTTGGTATACACTTAGCAAACACGATTACTGATTTGCATTCTTCGTAGAGATCTTTTGGGTTAAAGCCATTAGGTGCATCTGTGAATCTATCTACATTAGCAATTCCGCATAAATCTGCTCCTAATTCTAAAACAATTTGTTTGATTTTTTCTTTCATAACATTCACCCACCAATGCGTTGTATAGTCTTTATTGTTCTTTAAGGATATGATATCATGTAATGAATGATTCGTAAATTAATGATTGTGATATCCATGTATTGAAAAAACGATTTCTATAGGAGGAAGTATGGAAGAAAGCAAAATTACTTTTAAATCTATTGATGAATATATTTTACAATTTCCCCATGAGGTTCAGGAAAAACTTAAAATGTTAAGAATGGTTATTAAAGAGTCGGCACCAAATGCAGAAGAAAAAATGAGTTGGCAAATGCCTACTTTTGTATTGCATGGGAATTTGGTGCATTTCGCTGCCTATAAAAATCATATAGGATTTTATCCAGCCCCTAGCGCAATAGATGCATTTAGTCAAGAATTATCCGAATATAAGGGAGCAAAAGGATCGGTGCAATTTCCTTTAGAAAAGCCAATCCCTTATGAATTAATAAGTAAGATAGTTGAATTTAGAGTTGCTGAGAATAACAAGCTAGCAGAAGTTAAATCGAGAAAGAAGAAATAATCTAATGAGGGTCTGATGATTTTTGTTCAATCACATAATGGTAGAATATGAATATATTAATTGTGTAAACTGATATTAAAGAGGAATATTATGCCCAAAATGTATATGGATAATATGAGAAGGAGCAATGATAATATGTACGCCCGATACTCAGAGGACGGACATTATATGCACGAAGAACTTGTTAATACAATTCAAGAGTGTGAAGCAACTTGTGAGCACATGACAAACCACGTATTGAAATTGCCAGATATTCAAAAAAGGACAAAACAAGTTATGCTGTTGAATGAGTGTGCAGACATATGTGGATTGACTGCCAATTATATCGCGCGTGGTGCAATGTTTTCCAAACATGCTGCTCAACTTTGTGCATGTATATGTGAGACATGTGGCGAAGAATGTTCAAGATTTAAGGATGAGATGTCACAGGAATGCGCTCAGATTTGTATGCACTGTGCAAGAGAGTGTATGAATTTTGTGAATATGATGTAGATTGCTTGAACTTAGAAGGAGGCCTTGAAGCCTCCATTTTTAAATCCCATATTTACCAGTCGATGAATCCATGAAAAGCGGAATGTGTGGGGGAGCAAAGGTGAAAACTATAAAGGTAATAGCCAAAAAAATTAGTATAATTATAGAAATATACAAGCAAATTTGCTTGAGGTTTGCATATAGATATACATGAAATGCCAAGATTTGCCCAACTGCTACACCAAGGAACAACGAAAATATATCAAGTATTAGTGATTCAATGCCCCAAGCACCTGTATAGGTATAAAAGAAGGACACGATAATAAGTACACACACCAAAATTGCTACCACACAGGAAACAAACCATTGAGTGGCAGAGATTATCTTGCTTTTACTAAGTACAAAATACGCAACAACCCACCAAATGAGCATAGGCCAAAATGTCATTTTCAAATGCTCCCAAACACTTTCATTGGTTGGAGCAAAAAGTCCAACTATTGTTAAATTGCCTGACCATTCATAAACAAAGTGTAACAGACTTCCAACAATAATTAGAACTGGTATTCCCAAATATATACAGTTTTGTACGGATTGGTTTTTTTTCATCATTACAATCACATCCGGTATAAAGTTTATTATAGTATATGTATAAGCAGCTAGAGCTTATGAGATTTTTATCAATTTGAGGGTGAATTTAAAAAGAATGGTTCAGTATTTTGATGAGTTAGATAGATGAAAATGACATTGAATAAAAAAGAAGTATTAGAAGATATTATTAATAGGGAGAATGATATATTGAAATATGCATCATTTAAAAGGAGAAAAACTATGGGCCAGTTTAGTGCACAAATTGATGTAAGGACAATAGAACCCAAAGAGAAACACCCTAAAATATTTGAGACATTTGATCTACTGAAATTAGGACAGAGTATGGAATTGATTAATGATCATGACCCGAAGCCATTGCAATATCAATTAATGGCAGAAAGAGAAGGTCAATTTCAATGGGAATATTTAGAAGAAGGTCCAGATCTATGGAGGGTAGGAATTGTAAAACTTTAAAGTAAGCTAAAGCAGGCTTTCAAATGATCTTTTGAGAGCCTACTTTATTGATGACATATACAAAAAAATAGTATTGACTTATAAAAAATATATGTTTAATTCTATTGTAGAAAAAGCAGGAATTTAGTATAATGTTGAGATATAACTGAAACTGTGGATTAATGGTGGTGATAAAATGAAGGTTAGAAATTTAAGTGTAAGAAACAAGATATTAATTTATATTCTACCTGCTATCATTATAACAATATCTTTGATAACATATATGACGTATGCATTAGTTAAGCAAATAGTTATGGAAGAGTACCTTAATCATAAAGAGCAGGTTGAAGCACATGTGATTGATTCGGTAAGCCTTATAGACGCAGGCTTTAGAATGCTAGAAAAAAACATTGAAGAAGAAATGGAAAATGGAATAATAGAATTTAAGGATGAGTTTGAAAAAGCTGGTGGGGATCCTGAAAATGTATCACTTGATGTGATAAAAGCAAAGATGGATGGAAGGTTTGATCTGATTATAATTGATAGCCAGACTACAATCATAAAGTCTACTTCTCCGGATGCATTAAATTTTAACTTTATGCAATTTGATAAGGATTTGGGTAAGGAGATAAATAAAATAAGGTTATCTAAGGAAATTAGTCATGAGAGAATAAGAACGAATGTAGGAACTGGTTATTTGAGTAAATTTACCTACATATCAACAAATGACCATAAGTACGTTTTGGAAATTGCATATACTGAAGGAGGCCTCAGTTCGATTATTAGTGAACTGGAACCTTTAAAAATCACGAAAGAATTAGTTGAAACAAATGAAATTGTCTCAAATATAAGAGTTTTTGATGCTTATGGATATCAGTTTGTAGATAGTGGAGAAAATTATGAACCCACTGAAGAGAGTTTGGAAATAGTAAAAAGAGCAAAAAAGGAATTAAAATATGAGGTTGAGGATGGGAATATAGCAAAAAGCTATTTCTTTATTGACTTAAGTGAAAAGAAACAAACCATGACTGATAATAGTAAGGTAATCGAGATAACCTATGACAATACTGTTAGGTTAAATAAATTGAATAAAATTACATATTTTATTTTTTCTACATGCTTGTTGGTTGCAATATTTGTAGTTATTATCATGGTTATTTTAAGTGAAAAAATAACCTATCCTATCACGGTTTTATCTGGTATAGCTAAGCAAGTAGCAGGAGGGGATTATGATGTAATTGCAAAAAAAATAAGTCGTGATGAAATTGGTGAGCTTGTTGATGTATTTAATTCTATGATTGAAAAAATCAAAGAAAATTTCCATAAAATCGAAAAACAAAAAGAAGAACTTGAAGATTATAGTAAAAACCTTGAAAACAAAGTGGAAAACAGGACAATGGAATTAGTAAACACTAAGAACTTGTTGAAGGATGAGAGGGAGCTTTTTAAGGCTACCTTGTTATCTATTAGTGATGGGCTAATTTCAACTGATAGAAATGGAAAAGTAGAAATTATGAATACTGTAGCTGAAGAACTTACTGGTTGGTCACAAGAGGATGCAATCGGTAAACCCTTTGAAGCGGTTTTTCATATGATAAACGAATACACAAGTGAAAGGTGCGATTGTCCTGTGCGAAAAGTGCTTGAAACAGGTGGTATTAATGAACATACGAATCAAATAGCATTGCTTTCTAAAAATGGGACTAAAAGACCTGTAGAAGAAAGTGCTGCACCTATTAGAGATGAGCTTGGAAATATTAATGGCGTTGTAGTAGTCTTTAGAGATTTTACTGAAAAGAAAGAAAAACAAGAAAAAATATTATACTTGAGTTATCACGATCAATTAACAGGATTATATAACCGAAGATTTTTCGAAGAGGAACTAATAAAACTTGGTGTAGAGGAAAAATTACCAGTAACTCTTGTTATGTTAGATGTGAATGGATTAAAGCTAGTCAATGATGCCTTTGGCCATTCGGTTGGAGATATACTCTTGAAAAAAATAGCGAAGGTTTTTAAGAGAGAATGTCGTACAAATGATATTGTTGCTAGAATTGGTGGAGATGAGTTTGTAATCATATTACCGGAAACTAATTTCAAGCAAACGGAAATGATTTTAATACGAATAAATGATGAACTTAACAAGGAAAAGGTTGAGTCTATTAACATTTCAGTGTCCTGTGGTTGGGAAACGAAACAAAGTGTAGAAGAAGACATTATGACTGTTCTTAAAAAAGCAGAAGATTACATGTATAGACGTAAGCTATCTGAAAGTTCTAATATGCGTCATAAAACTATAGAAGTTATCATAAAAACATTATATGAAAAAAATCAAAGAGAAGAAAAACATTCGAAACGAGTTGGCAAATTATGTGCTGCCATTGGAACTGCATTAAGTTTAAGCCAAGATGATATTAGGGAACTCAAAACAGCGGGGTTAATGCATGATATAGGTAAAATTGCTATAGAAGATACTATTTTAGATAAAATGGGAACACTTAATGAGTTAGAAAGAATTGAAATTGAGAGGCACCCAGAGATAGGCTATCAGATTTTGAGTTCTGTAAATGAATTTGCACCACTAGCTGAATATGTTCTTTCTCATCATGAACGCTGGGATGGAAATGGCTATCCAAAAGGACTAAAAGGCAATGAAATACCTTTGGGAGCTAGGATTATTGTAATTGCAGATGCTTATGATGCTATGGTCAACAACAGACCTTATCGCAAGGTCTTAAGTAAGGAAGCAGCGTTGGAAGAAATAAAAAGGGGCGCAGAAATATTGTATGATCCAAGAATTGTAAAGATATTTATTGAAATTATGAATTAATTGATGCTGGTAAGTTATAATTCGATCTGTTTTGTTAATTCCAAATATTGATATGCTTTTTTGTATTCTTCTAAATGAGAATAGCATTTACTTAACTCTTCATATATTGTAACAAGACCGCTTTTACAAAAGGTTTCCTTAAAAAAGGGTATGGCCTTTTCTAAAAAAGGGATGGCTACTTGATGTTCTTCTTTGTAATAGTGGGCTGAACCAATTAACATATAATAACGCCCTTTATCATGGTTATCTAGTTCATTCATTTCTATCAAACCGATCCTTTGTAGCACATCATCATAGTTGCCTTCCGCAAGTGATATATAAATGCTTTGAATAGCTCTTGAAGCAATCATTTTATGTATCATATCGGTAGCTTTATTATCATACTCTTTAGATGCATCTATTGCTTTTAAATAGCAATTTATCTCTGATAATTGGCTATAGACATTATACAAAACAATATTTGAAGCAAAAAACATATCCTTTTCGAAAGTTAGAATTTTTTCCAGAACCATATGAGCGCTTATATAATCGCCAGAATCTCTAAAAGCTGTTCCGGCTTTACTGCAGCAATTGATGTAAATATCTTTAATTAAGTCGTTATTATGATAGATAGATTCTTTTTCAAGAACTTTCTCGATTTTATTAATACATTCTATATAATTATGATCTTCATATACGAGTAATAGTTCTTCTATAATGAATCCTTGATCGCTTTGATCTCGGTCCATAAAATAACTGATCGGTTTATCAAGAACTGAAGCTATGTGTTCTATGGTTTTTATAGAAGGTGCTGCATTATCATTTTCAATTTGGCTAAGCATATTACGTGTAATAAAGTCTCCTGCAAGTTCCTTCTGTGTCATCTGTTTTGCAATACGTGCTTCCTTTACCTTTTGACCCAATGTCATTTCTCGCATTTTAGCACCTCCAATGGTAAATTTTATTTACCCCATTATAACGGATATGAATAGCTATTTCAAGAAAAATTTGCATATTTATCAGAAAAAGCTGCGAAAACCCAATAAAATCCCAATATACTCTTATTTGTGTTGACAAATCTCTAACGATATCATACAATATAGTAAATAACACTTACCATATTTGCAGTGTAAGGTTTGTAAAGGAGGTCTTTGTATGAACGAGTGGTGGGAGGGGTTAAGCTCATTGCAGAAGTTTTTTTATTTTGTTTCAATACCTTCAACCATTATTTTGGTACTCCAATTTATACTTTCTTTTTTAGGAATTGGAGATCAGGGGGATGTAGACTTTGATTCGGATTTAGATATCGGGGATCAAGATATTTCAGGATCAGCAGAAGCAGCGGATTTTAGATTTGTAAGCTTAAGAGGTATCATTGCATTTTTAACTATATTCGGATGGGTAGGGGCAGTTTTATCTTCCGATGATGCCAATGTGGGATTTGTCTTTATAGTTTCAACAATATCCGGATTTTTGGCAATGGGATTTGTTGGTTATATGTTTTATGTGGTATCGAAATTGCAATCCAGTGGAAACTTAGATTACAAGAAAGCGATAGGTGGTTTTGCTGAGGTTTATATACCAATATCAGCAAGTAATGCGGGTATTGGTAAGGTTCAAATTATGGTTTCTGGGCGACTCATAGAAGCTGATGCGATTACACATGGTGATGAGTCACTTAAAACAGGTCAAATTGTCAGAGTAGTCGATATTTTTAATGGATCAATCATTGTTGTAGAAAAAGAAAAAGAATAATTGGATAGGAGAGAATAAAAAATGGATTTAAATATACTAGTTTTAATCATAGTTATAACCTTATTGGTATTTGGAACGATTGTTGCTTTATTTGCTCGTTATAAGAAGTGCCCTTCAGATAAGATTTTAGTTGTATATGGTAAAGTAGGTAGAAATTCAGAAGGTGAGCACAAAAGTGCAAAGTGTATTCATGGGGGGGCAGCATTCATCTGGCCTATTATCCAAAGTTATCATTTTTTAAGCCTTACACCCATTTCTATCGTTGTTAATTTAACAGGAGCTCTTAGCAAACAGAATATTCGTATCGATGTACCTTCAAGATTTACGGTTGGTGTTTCAACTGAACCAGGCGTTATGCAGAATGCAGCAGAACGTATTCTTGCATTAAAACAAGAAGAAATTGAAGAGCTTTCAAAAGATATTATTTTTGGGCAATTACGTTTGGTTGTTGCAACTATGGATATTGAAGAAATCAATACAGATCGTGATAAATTTTTAGCTGCTGTTTCCAGAAATGTAGAGACAGAACTTAAGAAGATCGGGTTAAGATTAATTAACGTAAATGTTACAGATATTAAGGATGAATCCGCCTACATAGAAGCACTAGGTAAGGAAGCGGCTGCAAAGGCAATCAATGATGCTAAGAAAACAGTTGCTGAGAAAAACAGAGATGGTTCTATCGGTGAAGCAAATGCACAAAGAGATCAAAGAATTCAAGTTGCAGAGGCCAATTCCTTAGCTGTTCAAGGTGAAAATGAATCTAGAGTTGTTATTGCCAACTCAGAAGCATTACGTCGTGAAAAAGAAGCAGAAGCTTTAAGAATTGCAACTGCTGCTGAGAAAGTACAAAGTGCTAAGGCGCTAGAAGAAGCATATAAATCAGAAGAACAGGCTGAAAAAGCTAGAGCAAGCCTTGAAAAGGCTACTAAAGAGGCAGATGTCATTATCAATGCTGAGATCGATAAACGTAGAGCTGAGATTTCAGCTGAAGCAGATGCAGAACAACTAAGAAGAAGAGCTAGAGGTGAAGCAGATGCAATCTATTCTAAGATGGAGGCAGAAGCACGTGGTATACAAGAAATCTTAAGTAAACAAGCGGCTGGATTTAAAGCGATTGTAAGCGCTTCTGGTGGAAATGCAGAGGACGCAATAAAATTGATTATTGCTGATAAGCTTGAAGATCTCGTTAAAACTCAAGTTGAAGCGATTAAGAATATTAAAATTGATAAAATTACTGTATGGGATAGTGCCGGTTCTGAACAAAATGGTACTTCAACCTCTAATTTTCTAGCAGGCTTGATGAAGTCTATACCGCCAATGAATGATTTGTTTAATATGGCAGGTATGGATTTGCCTAAATACTTAGGGAATGAAAAGAATGAGAATCAAGATAAAAAGGAAACCCAAGAGTAATTAAAATTTATAAAAACTATATTCATAATTTGATTTGAAATTACAGATAGGAATTGAATAAAATACCGGTTGGGTGGAAATCACCTTAACCGGTTTTTTGCTAAAAGATTCTTTTGTGTTTGAATTTTTTCATGAGTTTTGTTACAATTAAGCATAGAATCATTGGAGGAAAGCTGATGAAATATTTTCTTAGATCTTGGCAAACAATCGTTATTTCTATTGTTTTCTGGTGTGTGCTCAATGAAAGCTTTGCTTTAAATCGAATACTTGAAGGTTTTGTTGTCGCCTTTATTGCTTCTTTACTTATTCGTTTTCTTTTTACTGATCAAGGAGTCTCCTCAATTTCATATAAACTACCTGTTCTTTCGTTAATAAAGCTATTCATCATCCTGTGCTGGAATATTTATCTCTCAGCACTAAGAACAATAAAAATTATTTTATTTCATTCCCCATCTACAGCCATTGTTCATGTTTATACACAAGCAATTAACAAATGGCATAAGTGCTTAATTGCTAACGCAATCACATTAACACCTGGTACAGTAACACTTAATCTTAGTGATGATGAACTTATTGTACTATGGCTTTCTCCAACTACACAGAAACCGAATGAAATGAACGATATCATATTGGGACCTTTTGAAAAGGCGTTAGGTGAGAGGAGATTAGTAAATGATTAGTTTAATCATGTTTATATTATCGCTGTTATCTTTGTTTTTATTACTAATCATTATAAAAGGCCCTAGTATTTGGGATCGAATACTTGGTTACAATATATTTTCTTCAATAATGATTCTATTAATAATGCTCTTTTCTACACTACATGATAGATCCTACTTACTAGATATCGTTATCGTATACACCTTGTTAGGCTTCATTAGCATTGTATTTATTTCGCGATTTGTTCAAGGAAAGGGGAAGATTTAATGTCATTATTTGAAATTCTTGGTTATATTTTTATGGTGATTGGAGTCATTCTTATTGCTATAGGCATTATTGGACTTCACAAATATCGTGATTTTTATATACGAGCTACAATCGCATCACTTATAGATACTGCAGGTTTTATTAGTGTAGCGTTTGGACTTCTTCTACATCATAAGCTTTCTTTTTTTACACTTAAAATTGGTATCATCATTGTGCTGATGTTGTTACTTAATCCGCTAGCTACACATACAATTGTGAGGAGTGCTTATTTAAGTGGTCACGAAGAAAAAGAGGAGGATAAAGATGCTTAACATTTTTTTGGTTATGACGATTTTATTTGCTATTATGGCCATCGAAACTGCAGTTTTACGACATGCAGTTATATATGCAGGTATTTATTCTCTGTTATGTTCATTTGTTTATTTATTATATCAGGCACCTGATGTGGCAATTGCTGAAGCAGTTATTGGTTGCACGCTTTCAACAGTTTTATTTTTAGTTGCTATACGTAAGTACAAAGTGTATAGAGTTTATTACTGTTATAGTGCAGCTACATCAAAGAAAAAACATGATATCATTAAAAAAGCGCGACATATTTTAACGAATTTTTCGCTTTCTATTGAGTTAGAGCTAGATTTTATCCTTTCAAAAAATACCGCAGCCCAGGTAATAACGCATAGTTCCTACGATTTAATCATAGAGCAGAATCAAAATCAACTCACAATATTTGGTGATGTAACCAATTATCATTTCGAAGAGATTAAAAAATGGTTTGCTGATTCTGGCTTATCCATCGAATATTGCCCATTATTTGGACAAATTGAGGATGAGCGCCTATGAGAAAAAAATTAATAGCATGCTTTATGATTGCTGTGTTTATTGCCATTCTCGCTTCGCCTGTCGTACCCATTCGTACGGCTTCCTTTTTACACAACTATTATATTCAGAATTTTACCAAGGATACTGGTGCCCTTAATAGCGTAACTTCAATCTATTTGAACTACCGAATTTTCGATACGCTTTTTGAAACCCTACTTTTGCTCATTAGTGTCATTGGTATTATCTATTTTTCAAGACATGAGGGTGATTATTAATGGAAGGGACATCATATTTATTAAAAAAAACAATGGGTGCAGTTTATACCTTTATTATTATTTTCGGCATCTATATTATATACAATGGTCATATATCTCCGGGTGGTGGTTTTCAAGGTGGGGCTATATTAGCCGCTGTCTTTATAGTACATTATTTGATTACTGAAGATAAAAGTATTCGTTTAGAGTTCTTAACACTTCTTGAAAAAATTCTTTATTTTGCGATTGTATGTTTTTCTATTGTTTTCGTTTTATATAATAACAACAAGTTATCAATGGAAGCAAAGAGTCTGTATTTACTTTTGATGAATATACTGATTGGCATTAAAGTTTGTTGTGGTTTAAGCGTTGTATTTTTTAGATTTGTACTTTTTGAAAGCAGGTGATAAGGATGACGAAGTTGATTACTGGAGAAACTGTAGCGATTGCACTTTTTTGTATTGGTCTATATGGGTTGTTAGCTAGGAGAAATATTATAAAAACTGTAATCTCAATAGGAATCATTGAGTCTGCCGTAATTTTATTTTTCTTAACAATTGGCTTTTCAGAAGATGCGCTACCACCAATCGGTGAAAATATTATTGTAAAAACCGTAGATCCTGTACCTCAGGCTTTAATGATTACGACAATTGTAATAGGTGTAGCTGTAACAGCGGTTGCCTTAACAATGTTTTTAAGTTTATATCATCGTTATGGAACTACGAATTGGAAAAAGGTAATGAAGAAGAGAGGTGAGGAGGAATGATGTCTTTGTTTTGGCTCGTACTATTGCCAATACTGATCGCAATATTAAGTTATATTATTGGGGCCACTAAGTCGAAGTACTTTATTTTGGTTTTTCAAGCCTTCTTTTTTATCATGGCTTTTATAAATTTCAATACGATTAAGCACCAAGGGGCTATCGTTGAAAACCTAGGTGATTTTCCACAAGGAATTGGAATTACACTTTATTGTGATAACATTGCGTCAGTACTCATACTCTTAAATATTTTTTTGTTTTCAGGTATGATTTTGTTTAGTATTCATAAAGAGTATATGAACAAGCTGTTCCTTTTACTATTTTTAATATTGCAAGGGCTATTGAATGGTATTTTTCTGTCCAATGATTTATTTAATCTCTATGTTTTGATTGATCTTGCAACAATTGTTGTCAGCATATTAATTATGTTTAAAAAGGACAGTCGCTCCATTTACGATGGCATGATTTATTTGCTTGTAAATATTGTTGCTATGTTGTTCTTTTTGCTAGGAGTAGGATACATTTATAAAATTTTTGGTGTATTAGATATGACTTTAATTCATGAAAGAATGGCACAAGTAACTGATGCAAATGTTTTAATACTACCGTATTGCTTCCTTATGACTGCAGTTGGCTTAAAAGCGGCAATTATGCCATTGTTTAGCTGGCTTCCAAGAGCGCATGGAACACCCTCTGCCCCATCTGTTGTATCAGCAATTCTATCTGGATTGTACGTTAAGGGGGGCTTATATTTATTTATTAGAATACAGGATATGTTTCAACCATACCTGGATACACAAAATTTGTTTTTAATATTAGGGTTTTTTACAGCAATTGTTGGATTCATAATTGCCCTTTCCCAAACCGATATAAAATTAATTCTCGCATACCATACAGTGAGTCAAATTGGATTAATCATCTTTGGATTGTCAATTGGTAATATAGATAGTTATTGGGGGAGTATTTATCACATTTTAAATCATGCGATATTTAAATCAGTTTTGTTTTTAACAGCAGGAATTATAATTGAGGTCTATCAAACACGAGATATTCGTCAAATACATGGTGTTTTTCAACGGATGCCGTTTGTAGCTACTGTTACTATAATTGCGATTCTTGGTATTACTGGGGCACCGCTTTTTAATGGCAGTATTTCTAAATACTTAATTCATAGGGGTACCACAAGTATTCTTGAATATGGTTTGATTATAATTAACTTAGGGACGGTCATATCTTTTGTGAAATATAGCTCAATGTTTAAAGGCCAGATTGGTGAAGCTGTTCATAAAATTCCATTAAACCAAAAGATAGTTACTTTTTTTCTTGCTAGCATCTGTTTTAGCGGAGGAATTTTTGGTTCTAGGATGATTCAGTATTTATTTAATATTACGGTTACCGTTTCTTTTTCTGGGTATGTTCAAAAGTCAGTAGTTTATATATTGAGCTTGGTAGTTGGGTATCTTTTTTACAAATATATTTACAGGCACATTCCCCTATTTAAAAAAATACGTGATATTGAATTAAGCTTTCCGTCTATTTGCTTATCTATCGTGGTCTTTTTCTCGGGGCTTCTAGTATTTATGCTGATTACCGCCTAACAAGATGAGTGCTTTTTCTTTTCAAATCTAAATATAAATGGTATAATTTCAAATAGGTCTATATTACTATATATTTACCTACGATAAATGCCTCATAGGATGGTGATATTTTGAAAAAAGCAATCATGATATTGTCAATCATATTGACTTTGTTGATGATTTTACCAGTTTTAAGTAGAGTGAACAACACGAATGAAACTAAAAATGTCCTGGTAATCCATTCCTATCATAAGGGCTTATCATGGACAGATGAATTTCAACGAGGAATTGAAGAAGAGTTGCAGCTTGATCATGTCGAGATTATGGTTGAATATATGGATTGTTATCGATATCATCATCCTAGTTATTATGAAGAGCTCTTCAACTTTTATTTGCAAAAATACAATCACGACAAAATAGATGTTGTTATTATAACTGATAATAATGCTTATGATTTTTTGAAATTATATCATGATCAATTGTTTGTAGATGTCCCTATTGTTTTTGCAGGTGTTAACAACTTTACTAAAGAAGATTTGTTTCATGAAAATATAACAGGGATTGTTCAAAATGCTTATCAAGAAGAAATGATAAACTTGATTTTGAGCCTTGATAAAGATATAGATACAATTTTACTTTCGGGTTCTAATTCTGCAACTGCAATAGCAGATGCAGAGGTTTTAATAAGAGTTGGAGAAAGTAAATATAAATCAATTCGATTTGATAGTATGTTAACTGAAACCTTTGAGGAGCAGATTGAAGCAATTAAATTATATGGCACAGAGGTTGCAATTATCGCTTCAGGAACAATGAGAGATAAAAATGGAATATTTCTTGATCATACAATGTTTTCATCAAGATTAATAGAAGAAACAGGAAAACCAGTTTATGCAATGGCAACAGCTTATATCGTGGAGGGTGGTGCAATTGGTGGAGTAGCAGCTGACTCTTATGTAGATGGAAAGATAGCCGCAAATTATGCTGCAATGATCTTGAAGGGTAAGGCTATATCAGAACTGCCAATTATTGAAGATCCTAAAGCATATAATATATTTGATTATAATCGTCTGAAACAATTTAACATTGATATGGATATGCTGCCAGAGGATAGTATCATTCTAAATGGTCCATCCATGAAGCTATTAGTAGATAAAAAGCACGTTAATTTAGTTGTTATTGTAATTGTTTTGATGGGTATACTTATTATCGGATTCATTGCTAATAGTATTAGACAGAAAAAAGCAGAAAGAATCATTATGGAAACAAAGAGGAAGCTTAGGCAGAACAATTTTGAATTAGAAGCAAGTAATAAGTTCTTATTAGATAGTAAAGAAAAATTAAATAAGCAATTTGATGAATTAGCAGAAAAAAACGCGCACATAGAATTTTTAGCTTATTATGATTCCTTAACTCGTTTAATGAAAAGAGATATGTTATGTAATACATTATCAGAAATTATTGAAGCAAATAACAGAGAAAGCTTTTGTATATATGACATTGATATTATTAATTTAAAAACAATAAATGATACTTATGGCCATGACATTGGAAATGAAGTATTAAGTAGCATAGCAAAAAAACTAGCATCTTGCTACAAAGGCGATGATTTTCTGTTTGGAGCTCATCATAGTGAATTTATCGTTGTAGATTTTTCAGTAATTGATATTGAAGAAATGATTGCCAGGGCTCAAGAATTCATTAGCTGTATTAAGAGTGATTTTAAGATTAAAAATAAAGAGATTGAATTAGAAATCGGTATTGGTATTTCGGGGTATCCAATACATGGTAAAGATGCTACTAGTCTATTGAAAAATGCTAATATCGCCTTGCTTGAAGCAAATAAAAACGGAAAAAACACAGTATGTCTTTATCAAGAAATTTTTTATGATAATATCATGAATCGATTAAACTTGGAAAAGCAACTTAAGATGGCTTTGGTTAATGAAGAATTTGAATTGTTTTATCAACCGAAGATTGATACAAATAATTGCGATATAGTAGGCTGTGAAGCTTTGATTAGATGGCATCATCCAGATGGTAGTCTTGTTTTTCCGGGTAAGTTTATAGATATTGCCGAGGAGAGTGGACTGATTATTGACATTGGTGAATGGGTTATTATGCAAGCGTGTAGGCAAATTAAGGAGTGGAAGGCAATGGGAATTCACTTAACGGTATCTGTAAATGTTTCAGCCAGACAACTAATTGGAAGTAGTATATTAGATGTTGTAAAAAATGCAATTTCAACTTACAATATTGATCCTAAGTTACTCGAACTTGAAATTACAGAGTCGGTAATGATGCAGGATATTGGGCGTAATGCAAAGATAATGGATGAATTGAAAAAGTTAAATATAGGAATTGCTTTAGATGACTTTGGAACAGGCTATTCATCCATGAGTTATATCAAAGAATTGCCCCTTACAAAGCTTAAAATTGATAAATCATTTATAGATAATATAGAAGAAAAAGCACAAAGAGAAATCATTAAATCTATTATTGTGCTTGGACAAGCATTGAATTTTATTATTAATATTGAAGGTGTAGAGCGAGCAGAACAATTTAAAATTTTACAAGAATATAAGGCAGATGAAGTTCAAGGCTTCTTATTTAGCAAAGCAATTCCAAAGGATGAGATTCCAAAATTTATTGAGTCTTTCAATCATAATTTCAAGCATCTATATTGAGGTAGCTACATAGTATAAGGACTATAGATTTGAATTATTATTTAAATAGGTTTTCTAAATATTGACTCTACTAGTCGGTTATATTAATCTAAAAGTTGCTTGCAGAACCGTGGAAATCACTTAGTTCTGTATTGAGCTGAATTTAGGGTAATTTGCCGTATGGTAAAAAATCTCATATGTGTATTGACATTATAGAGTGTAAATTATATAATTATAATGGAATTTGTCTAATCATGAGGCATCTAATATATAATTTTAGATGGATTAGTAAATTTGAACGAAATTGGGGCTTTAATGAGAGGGCAAAGCAATATTGGCTATATTGCTTTGCTTAATGTTAAGTTGTTAACATTTTTGGGGTATATTTTTGTACACCCTTTTTGTCGTACGTCTTGCATTCCTATCTAGAAGTCCTAAGTAAAATCCCATTATTTAAATATCAAGAATATAAATTTAATTAGAGAGTATGAATTCTGTTTTTTAAGCATGCATAATTATGACGATGGAGTGCTTTATTCCGATTGTTTATATGCTTGGGTAAGTGTGAAAATGTAGTTATCAAGCAATTTACGAACGAATACTATTAGAAATGAGGTAGTGACAAGGTGCAAAAAAGTATATCCGAAAAGTTTATATTAATTCTATCTCAAAGAGATATTTCTCATCCAGCAGCCGGTGGTGCTGAGAAGTATTTACACAAAGCCATAAGTGTATTAGCTGAAAAGGAAAAGATTATACATTTAGGCTGTGCTTTTGATGGCTGCAAGAAAGAAGAAATAATAGATGGTGTTCAATATGTGAGGCATGGTAAAAATTTATTTACTGTCATTTTTTATGGAATAAAATTTTATCTACATAATCGCAGACAGGTGCTAATGGTAATTGACCATTCCAACACACATCAATTCTTTACTTTTTTATGGGTAAGAAAGAAAAGGGTGTTTTTTATCCATCAGCTGGCCCTAGACATATGGCCATATTACTTCGGTAAAATAGGGAACATTTTTTGGGTTTTAGAAGAGCTATTAATACGCTTGAGTCGAGGAAGAGCAATAACAGTTTCAGAATCAACAAAAAATGACCTAGCTTCTAGAAAGTTCAAGGAAATATATGTTGTACCTGAAGGCAATGACATCGTTTGTCATGAGTTACCATCAGACGAATCAAAGCAAGATTACTTACTTTATGTTGGAAGGATGGTACCCTATAAAAGGGTTGAGGATGCCATCTTGGTTGCTGCTAAGTTAGAGAAAAAATTAATTATCATTGGCAGGGGACCAAAGAAGTATACGGATTTTTTGAAAGTGTATGCAGAAAAGGTACAGGCTGATTGTGAATTCTTAGGGTTTATTTCAAAAGAAGAAAAAACTCAAAGAATGAAGGATGCCTACCTATTACTGATGCCATCTATTCGTGAAGGATGGGGGTTGGTTATTACAGAAAGTAGTAATCTTGGAACGCCATCCGTAGTTTACAATGTAAATGGAGTTATTGAGGCTGTAAATTACGGAAAGGCAGGATATATTGCTAAGAATATGAGTGTGGAAGGAATGCTGGAGGTGATTCGTGACATCACGCCAGAAGGCTACAAGAAAATAAGGGAAGATGCATTTGATTATTCTCTTAAATTTACTTGGGAGCAGACTGCACAAATATTTGCTGACACTATTCATTCGATTCTACAGTAATGGGGGCATTATTATGGAACAAATAAAAATCGGTGTATTAATAACAACTTACAATGATGATAAAATTATTAACCATTCTTTATCGGCAGCGTATAAACAAAATTATGAAAATTTACTTATTGTTTGTGTTGATGACGGATCCAAAATACCAGTTCAAAAACTGATACAATTTGAGCATGCAGAGGAACGCTTAAAAATTATTAACTTAGAGCACTCAGAGCGAGCGGTAGCAAGGCAAGCAGGTATTGATTACCTAAAATCAATGAATGTTGACTATTTCTTGTTCATTGATAGTGATATGAAGCTATCAAAAGGTTTTATTAAGAAGTCAGTAGAATTTATTCGTGAAACAGATGTTGATGGTATTATTTATCCTGAAATTGCCTATTCCAAATCACAAAATTATTGGACTAAGGTTAAGGTATTTGAAAGAAATTTATATCAAATACATTATGAACAATATACTTCTTCAAGCATTGAGGCGGCACGCATGTGGAAAACCACATCGTTTCTAGGTTTTGAAGAGGGACTAAAGGCATTTGAAGAAATACAACCTACATTAAAGGGCTTTGAAAACGGACAAAAAATTCTTAAAATTAAGGATGTGGCTATTTTTCACGATGAAAAACATGTAACCTTTTTAAACTTAGTTGCAAAAAAGAAGGGCTATTTTGTAAGCATGGGCGAGCATGAAAGTGTTAAGCTGAAAAATGTTTTACCACGTTTTTATTTTTTTAGAAAGCAACTATATTATAAAGAGAATTTAATTAAATATTTATCGAAGCCACATTTATTCGCGGGAGTTGTTGTTATGTACTTATATTTAAGCTTTTTGGCATTTAGTAACTTTATTTTATTAAAGAGAGGTGTTGAAAAATGTATGTAAGTATCGTAATTCCCTGTTATAATGAGAGCGCAAGTTTAGAGGCTTCGGTTACCAGTATACATCATACCGTTACGCTGTATTACGAAGTGTTTTTTAACGAATTTGAGATCATTTTGGTAGTAGAGAAATCTTCGGATAATACTCTTGAAATTGCTAGAAAGTTAGAAACAAAGTATAAACAAGTACGCGTTCTAGAAAATGACGCCACCTATGGGAAAGGTTATTCTGTTAGAAGAGGTGTTCTTGAATCATTAGGACAGTACATATTTGTAGTAGATGCTGATTTGCCAATTAATCTATATAAATATATTAGAATTATGATGTTATTGATTGAGGACCCAAAAGCAGCCGCTATTTACTGTACAGCTTTATGGGATAAGATAAACTTTAAAAAAAGAAAAAAGATACGAGCACTAACAAGCATAGGATTATTTATCTTAAGAAAGCTTATTCTGAAACAAGGCGTTTCAGACTCGCAATTTGGATGTAAGCTTTATGAGGGTGATGTAGCTAGAATGTGTTTTAACGATGTAAAGGTGAATAATTTCTTGTATGAGATTTATGTTACAGACTGGATCTTATCAAAGGGCTATCATATCGATGAATGTGCGGTTTCAGTAGAAAGCTTTTCTAAAAACAGTACTGTAAAATTATCTTCAATTGTTAATTCCTTTTTTACCTTCATGAGATACGCACTATTTGAAAGAAGGAGATTTATGAAAAAGCTATCACTTAGCAGTGTAAGAAGTTTTTTGATTGTGATTTCTATAGGACTAATAATGAGCTTTGTTCATGATGAAGCGGCATTAGCAGATAAAAAGGTAGAACTTATTATTGAATCTGAGCAGTTTTTTAATGAAGCGGTTGTACAGAATGTAGCTTACGCCTATGGAAAAAAGAAATCTCATCCATGGAAACCATAGCTTATGGTAATGAAGATGTTTCCTAATATGAAATTTAAAATCAACAAAAATAGTATGTACATTTTATTTGACTGGTCTGCAAGTGCCATCTCCTTTTTAACACTTTGGTATATTTATAGGTCTTCTAAGGATATTGTCGAGTTAGGATATGGTGGATGGTTACTCAATGTTTTTATGACAGCATTATTTATTTCATCTGCGGCTCAATATTACGCTATGTTTCGTTCAAAAGGCATATTAAATACATATATACAGTTTGTACCAATACTAGTAATTGAAATCGTCATACTTGCTTTCGTAGTTGATTTCGAAAGCTTAATCATTATTGGTGTAGCATTGTTATCTAATGTACTATTTGCATCATTTAGAGGGCATTTACTCGGCACAAATAGAATGGCGGAGGCGGCTATTGGTAATATTGTTGAACAATTACTTCGGTTTGCTTTTCTAGTAATATTAATTAAAAGTAATATTCAACTTTCGAAAGCTTTACTATTGAATAACTTATTAGCGTATATATGTACGATGTTGTTTGTAGTTGTCTACGTTATAGTGATAATAGAATATAAAAGTTTTAAATTCTATTTTGATAAAGAAGTATTTTGGTATGCAATTGTTATCGCTATTATTAATTTCATAATGAGTGGTGATATATTATCACTAAAAAATACCGCCAACATGGGTGATTTCGTTCTAGTAAAGCCGTGGGGACAGATTTTTTTGGTGCTATTGATGCCACTAATTAATATATTACTAGTAAAACTAAAGCAGAGAGAAAGTTACATAAACATACTAATTATGATTGCTATCATTTTTGTTGGCTATATGGGAGTGGGGTTGGTTTTCGGTAACTCAATCAGCCGATTGGTTTTTGGCTTTGAAGTATCGTCCAGCTATCATATATCAGCAGTTATTCTTGAACATTTATTCATTGGGTTCATACTTGTGTTAATGTATAAATCGTTATCTGAACGGATTTTTGAAAAAAAACTCATTATATCTATAGTATTTGGCTTAATTGTTTTGTTTACAAGCCCCATGATTGTACCAGGTATTAATTATTTTATCTTATGCCCTTTAATATTTGGTATAATTGCATTAGTTAATATGAATTGGAGCAACAAATATCAAAAAAGCTAGGTGGATAAAAGTATGAAAGCGCAAACCGATACTAAATATAATCATATATCACATAGAATTGTAAAAATAGCAAGTATAGCCGTAATGCTGATTACAATATTATATTTATTAAAGGATATATGGTTAGGTAATGGATATGTTATTTTTAGTGACTTAGATTATGGAATTTATGATCACAAATATATACAAAGAGTCTTTGGCATATTCAACGAAGGTTTTTCAAGCATGAACTTTTTTAATCTATCACGACTAATTTTTATCTTACCATTTTATTTGCTTTCATTGGTATTTGGAGGGTGGATTCCACATTTACTTATTAAATCTATTATAGTTGGAGTGATACTTATATCAGCTGCGGGCATGTATAAGCTTACGGATTTATTGTTAAAAGGACACTTTGGTCAATTTCGTAGTGCTTATCATTATTTCGGATTAATCGTTCCAGCAATATTTTATGCTACTAACCCATGGGTGATTTTTCGTATTCAACATATATTTCTGTTACCGGGATATGCGGTATATCCTTGGGTTTTATATTATTTTATACAATTATTTAGACAAACTACTGATACCCCTATCTATACTGAAAAAAAAATATTGATACCAATTACTAAAAAGCAAATAGTCTTAACGGGTGATCAATTACAAGACATCATTATTAGCATTAAAATGAGTCTCTTTATTGCAATTGGCTCAGCGGCAATTCATTACTTTTTCTTTTTCGTTGGAACAATTCTTTTTTTAAGTATCATTGTTCTCGTTCATAATATTCATATTAGTAAAAATGCAAAGAATAATATCAAGATATGGTTTGGGCGGCATCTAATGCTTTGGGGTATGACCTTAGTTGTATGTAGCTATTGGTTTGTACCGTATGTCTTATCTACATTGTTTTTAAATATTGAACCTGGGAATGTTAATGTTATTGACACCTTGGATATGTTTTCTAGGTATAGCAGTTTAAAAAATATTGTTTATTTAATAAGTTATTGGTGGCCGATGTTTGATTTCGGATACTATTTAGATAGTATGTTTTGGATATCGGGAGGCATACTGCTGTTTTTTATTATTAATATTACACTATATCGATTCAGTAAACATTTTTACATATCTTTATTTACTGTTACTACCTTAGGTGTTATAGCCTTAGCTACTGGCGTTAATTCTCATTATCTCGCAGATCTAAATGTTTTTGTAGTAACTAAAATACCCATTGTTGGACATATTTTTAGAGATCCGAATAAGCTTGTAGGTGTCATGGCTGCTTATTTCGCGATATTATTAGGCTTTAGTGTAGATCGTAATATTTTTTTGTTGCGACGGGAGGGTTATGGAAGGTTTTTCCAAATATGCTTTGTATTTACGTTATTAGGGATAATATTCTTATATATTAGACCTTTTGAAAAGGTATTTGTGCAGGGGTTTTATAAAACGGTTGAAGTACCCACACAATATCAAATGGTTAATGATAATCATAAAGATACAGAAGGTAAAGTGTTATGGTTACCAGCTATGGACAATATGGTTTTGAGTAATGGTGTTGCCAATTATTCGTGGAATACTATTTCAAATAGTGATGAACCGATAGGTTACTATAAAACAGTAGGAGATTTCCATTTTTATTCAAGTACAAAAAATGGAATATTTCAAAATGAGGGAAACATTGGTCTGGTTTCGTATATGTATTCGTTTGTACAGCAATTATTAGATAAAACAGGTGCACAAAATTTTGGATCTCTTGTTGCTTTCATGGGTTTTGATGAAGTAGCTTTTCATAACGATGTGTTAGGTCAAGAACAGAGACAAGCGTTTAACAAAGCAGTTTTGGATGAACAAGAGGACTTGGCACCTTACTATGAAGATAGTCTGTTTACCTTATATGATGTACCAGAAGGGCCAACAACAAGCGCAACTAAAACAAAAAAAAGTTTAATTCTATCAAAAGGTTTGTATCCCTTTCTATACATGTTGGACGATCAAGAGCTACTTGATGTCTATCCGAATAACACTGCTTTGATTTGGGAGCAAGGTGCAATGCAGCCCTTTACCTCTTCTGAGCAAGATATATTACTTGGGGATAATTCATTAGATTTTATATTACCGGCAATTGGGAAATCCTATCAACTTGATTTTTTTAATAAGGTAAATTCAGCCGACCCCAATATGGGTTGGGCTAAAACAAAAGCCAATACACCTGACTGGTCCTGGCTTATAAAAATAAATAACTTGAAAAAGGTTGACTTTGAATACGATTTTGGAGAAGGCTTTATCTATACGTATACTGAGAACCGTTTGAAAGTGCCAGCCTTTAAAATTAATGAGCTAGCATCAAAGCGGATGCTGAGTATTAAGGATATAGTTGGTGATTTTTTTAAATCAAATAATGATGATGTGCTAAAACTAACGGTATTTCC
This sequence comes from Firmicutes bacterium HGW-Firmicutes-1, assembly GCA_002841625.1. Lineage (NCBI taxonomy): Bacteria > Bacillati > Bacillota > Firmicutes bacterium HGW-Firmicutes-1. The sequence goes on from PHAG01000005.1 coordinate 88,028, forward strand.
AAATGTCGAAAAGGGTGATGTGGAGAACATTCTTTATGGTGAAACAATGACTGTTTCCAATGGAAATAATTTGTGGCAAGTAGCCAGTTCTAAATTGATGTCCTTAAATAATCTAAGTGGTAGCTTTATTTCGGTAGATGCTTTAGTATCGGGAGTTAATGCTGGTGATTTACATTTCAAAATACATTTTTATAATGAATATGATGAGGAATTGAATGTTGCATATGTTAGCAGAGGTAGTGAATCAGCTAATTATAAAAAGAGTAAGCTTATTTGTAACACATATGTACCGCTAGAAGCAAAGAAGATGAAGATTGACATCATTAACTCTAGTTCTACAACAAAAAAATCTTTTTTCTGGATACATGATTTTAATATGTATAGCTTAACAGGATACCAAGAATTAAATACTTTAACAGCTGATATGAATGCAGAAAAGTATGGAGACTATCATGTATATACAAGGGTATTTAAATCAACAAGCGGAGGAAGTATCATTTTCTCAGATGGTATAACTGATAAAAGCATAGTATTAGAAAGTAATATTAATGGGTTTGAGTGGTTAGATCTTGGAGTAATGACTTTGGATGAAAAGGGGTTAACTCTGACTCCATCTGATGGGCTAACAGTTATAAATTCGGTAGTTGCAATTCCGACATCCCAGCACGATGCATTATTTAAACAGGCAAGAAGTAATTTGACTGGTCAGCAAGTAGACTATAGCTTGGCGTGTTTAGATTACGAAATAATTGAGGATACACCAGTTTACGGTCTTAATGATCAAATTTTATTTTCTAATTCGATAACGGGAGATTTGCAGTTTATCAATAATGGTGTAATGAGAAAGCAGATTGATATACTTACTAAGGATAAATATGTCTTCTCAATTACGGGTGACTTGAGCAATGCTGCTAGTGTTCGTTTTATCGATGAAAAAGGTTCTATTAATACACTAACAAGTTCAGATATAACTTCGATTAACAACAGATCTTTTGAAAATTCAATTTTCAAGACACAACAAGTAGTTAATGAATACTATCTAAATACTGAAAATGAACAAGCTATGCTGCCGGAGCTTAAAAGATATTCCTTTAAACCAATTATATTGGAGCCTGGACACTATACAATAGAGATTGACGTTAATACTGAGATTAATAATGAGGCTTATATTGATCAGCTACATGTGCTATTAGAGGATGAAATAACCATCCCAATGGAAATGTTTGATAATGATCAATATCTTCTAACTGTAGCAGCATCTATTAATAACCAATATAACATTCAGCAAACAGTGCAAGGTAACGTGAATACTTTTGTGAATGAACAGAGCAAAAGCAAGTTGTGGATGATATACACATTTAATCAAATCAAAGTCAAAAAAGGAGATATGATATTATTTAGGACTAAAGCCAATTCAGAAGGCTTAATTGATTTACACAGTAAGATTTTTTGGATGGATACGAACAAAACATTGAAAGAAACAACATATGTTGAGTATTTCCCTAAAAATGAGGAGTACTATACCTTAGTAGAAGCACCTTGTAATGGATACCTGCAACCGGCATTTTTTGCAAGAAGTGATGGAGAAAGTCAAGGTTACTTTGAGGTATCAGAGGGGCAATGTTTTAATATAATGGATTTTTCTAAAATTGAGGGAACAACATTAATACCGGAAACTATAGGAGTGAATAGTGTATATAATCAAGATAGTAGCTATGTTGTCTATAATGAAGCATATAATCCGTTATGGCGATTAAAAGGAGATAATAAACAAGCTCCTATTGTGATAAATTTCTTTAATAACGGGTACCTTGCTGCAGATGAAGCTAAATATGGATTAGAATTTGAATTAGTTCCAATGTTTTACATACTATACTATGTTTTTATTGTCTTTAGTTTTGCTGGTATAGTCGTATACATGTTAATTATATTTAATTGTAGACGGCATAAACTCTAAATACTTTTGAGGAGAAAGGATTATGAACAATACCGTTCTTATTATGGCAGGAGGTAGCGGTCAACGTCTTTGGCCTTTATCTACGCAAGAAAGACCAAAGCAACTTCTAAGTTTGTTTTCGGAACGTACTATGTTACGAGAAACTGTTGACAGAGTTTTACCATTAGTTGATGCAAATCGAATTTTTATTGCAACAAACATTATGCAGAGTAAGGCGATTATGAATGAATTGCCTTTTATCCCTACTCAAAACATCATTATTGAACCTGCTTTTAAGGATACGGCTGCAGCTATCGGGTATGCAAGTATATATATTGATTATTGTTATCCAGATGCAGAAATCATTGTTTTAGCATCGGATCATGTAATCAAAAATGAAGAAAGTTTTAGAAATGTATTGGTTACCGCTATTGATGAAGCTTACAATAATGGTTCTATTGTAACAATTGGGATTAAGCCGACTAAGCCGGAAACTGGATTTGGCTATATTGAAATTGAGCCAGATTCAGAGTATGGTGGTGTAGTTGCTGCGAAGCGATTCTGTGAAAAGCCATGTATTGAGCGTGCAATAGAGTATATAGAGCAAGGCAATTATTTATGGAATAGTGGTATGTTTATCTTTAATGTTCGTATTATTTTTCGGGAATTTAAGGAGTATATGCCAAAACACTATCAAACATTAATGGAAATGAAGAGCTTTGTTGAAACTGGTTTGTGGGGAGAAGCGCTCTCGGATGAGGTTGCCTTTTTTTTCGAAGCTTTTGAGAGAATATCTATTGACTTTGGTATTATGGAGCATTCCAAGGTAATTAAAGTAATACCCGCTGAGTTTGGATGGAATGATATTGGCAGTTTCACAGCGTTTGAGGATTTATTTGAACCTAATGAAAACGGAACAATTTGTAGATCTGTCAGAGTGAATGAACTGAATTCCAGAAACAATATTATTATTGGCACGAATAAGCAAATAGCGACCATTGGTATAGAGGATGTAGTTATCGTGCAGACGGAGGATACGGTTCTTATATGTAAAAAGGATCAAGTGCAGGATATTAAGAAATTATTAGGATAAGGAATGTTTATTCGAAATTGCATTATTATTTAGAAATCCAACGAATAATTTTTCAAAATATTGACACTTATAAAAATGTATAGTAGTATTTAAGTATAAAGTCGAATTATTTTTACACAAATTCTATTGGGGGAGTGTAAAAGTTATGGAAAAAGCCATTGTATGTGTCGACATGGATCCAGTTGTGCTGAGACAATTAGAACAATTGGTCTTGGATGATTTTGGAAATGATTATGTTGTTGAAATTGCAGAAAAACCAAGTGAGGCAATAACTGTTATTCAAACATTGCAATCAATTGGAATAAATACTGCGATTTTAATTACTGGCTTTTATATGCCCGAATATAACGGACTACACTTTCTTGAGCAGGTACATCAAATAAATTCTAAAACCAAAATTATTTTATTCACTCGAAAAATGGTATTGGTATCCGTCGAAGACATCATAAATTCTATCAACATATTCAAAATTATCAAAACCAACTACAAAAGAGATGAAATCCTTCAAGTAATTAAGGATGCTTGTTATAGCTTCAATCAAGAAATGGAGTTAGAGCGTTTGTATACTATGCTTAAAGATTCTGAAAATGAAAAGAAACTAATTCTTGAAAGTATTGCTGAGGGCATGGTTTTTATTGACCAGGACTATAATATCCTATGGATGAATGAACGAATAAAAAGTGAGTTTAAGAACAACTATAATAAATGTCATGAAAAGCTTTATGGTAGAAGTAGACCTTGCCCAGAGTGTGAATGTATGGGGATTTTTAATGGAGAACCAGGATATACTTGCGAAAAAAGTGTTAATGATGATAAATATAAGCTTGTAAAGTATTATCCAGTTAAAGAAAATTCAGGTAGTGTACTTGGTATCTTAATGTCTTTAACGGATATTACTAGTAAGAAAAAAATTGAGAAGATGAACAATGTATTATTAGAGGTTGCTAAGCTTGTATATTATTCAGATGCAATCGTGCAGCTGTATGAGGCAATATATGAAATCATTTCCAAGGAACTATCTGCGAACTATATGTGCGTAGCTGGAAAGGATTATGATAATGTTTATATAGAATACATAAATGGTAAGGATAAATTATTAAGTGTAAAAGGGCTTAAATACAAGGATCATCAACGTATCATTGAGCTCATGAATTCACTTATGAAACAAGTGCAAGAGGATGATAAAAATAATTATATTATTACGGACAGAGAACATGAGGTTGAAATTGTAATTGGGTATAATGAGAAAATCATGATATTTGTATTTGATAATACGGATTTATCAGTAGAATATCTATTTACATTTATTAGGGCCTTATCGGATCAAATAAAGATAGGTGTTTCGAAGATTGAAAGCATAAAGAAAATTACCTATCAAGCTCATCATGATTCCTTGACGGGGTTATATAATAGAGAGTTTTTTATGAAAACTGTCAATGGTAAGATCTTTTCACAAAGAGAGCGTGAACAGGAACAAACGAGATATTCTCTAGCTGTACTAGATTTAAACTATTTCAAAGAGGTTAATGATACTTACGGTCATGTATTTGGTGACGAGGTGTTGTTTACTGTAGCAGGAAGAATCCTGAAATCATTACGCCATGGTGATATTGTTGCAAGAATTGGTGGAGATGAGTTTGCAATTTTGATACAACAAACCTCAAAAACTGAAGTAACGAAAATATTAACTAGGATACAAGAATTAATTGCAGAACCTATCGAAATTGGAAAGACTAGGGTTGTAATCGGTTCAAGTATAGGTTTGGTTTATGAGGTAAGTAAATATACAAGTAGCGAACTTGCGCTAAAGGATGCAGATATTGCTATGTACGAAGCAAAAAGGAACAAAGCAGGTATCGGTACCTTTAGATTTTATGAAAAGGAAATCGAGGAAAAACTTCACCATCAAAGAGTAATGGAGAACAACTTGAAAAATGCTTCAGTTAATAAAGAGTTTTCTTTGCATTATCAACCAATTATGTCTTTAAAGAACAATCAAATTGTTGGGTTTGAAGCTTTTATTAGATGGGAAAACATGGACGGAATTTATTATAATCCAAGTGAATTTTTGCCTATTGCTGAAGACAGTGGTCATTTTGAGGATATTGGTAATTTTGTTTTAGAACAAGTTTCACTGGCAATGGATATTTTAAGTAGCCATGAACTATATAAGGACTGCTTTGTTTCTATTAATCTTTCTACTAAGCAACTCTTTTCTAGCCAACAAATAGACAAGATTGAAAGATTGGGACTACATAGGAAAAAAATACAAATTGAGGTAACAGAAAAAACCTTATTTGATAATTTTGATAAAGCAAATAAAAGCTTAGAGAAGCTGAAAAGTATGGGTGTTAAGGTCCACTTAGATGACTTTGGAACAGGGTATTCATCCCTTTCCTGCTTAAATACGACAGAAATTAATGATATTAAAATTGACAGAACCTTTGTAAAGCAACTACCACATAGCCTGAATTGTTCTAAGGTAGTTAATGTGATTTTATCTGTAGCCAAGGGATTAGGCATGACAGTTACTGCAGAAGGGGTAGAAGATAAAGAACAATTAGATTTTTTATATAGTGTAGCATGTGATTATGCGCAAGGGTTTTATATATCTAAACCATTAACGTTAGATGAGGTTCTTCAATTTCAAAACAATAAATTAGTAATGAGTTAGCGAAGTAAGTTCCTTACTGGAACAGATAGATATAATGAACCAACACAACATAACATAGTGTTGGTTTTTTTTGCATGCGCAATCGCTGCTTCGAGAGCTAAGTCCATTTTATCGATAGGATATACGTGTTCAAAGTAATCCGTTGCAATCACTATTAGCTTTTCGGTAGGCAGACCTCTATCTGATAAAGGTACAGTAATAAAAATAGTATTAGAAAAGGGAGCCATCTTTTTTAACATCATATGAACATCCTTATCCTTGAGAACTCCAAAGAGGTAAGTGATTGGTGTAGAAATACAATGAGAAGATAATACTTGAGCAAAGCATTCCATACTTGATTCATTATGGGCCCCATCGATAAGCATCTTAATAGGTTTTTCTATATATTCACATCGACAAGGCCAGTAGGTTTTCGCTAAACCATCAGTGATCGCCATATTTGAGATTGTATAAGGATAGTGCATGTTTAATACATGAATTGTCATTAATGCTACAGATATATTTATTAGTTGATGCTGTCCAATAAGCTGGGTAAATAAATTAGTATAGGAAAAGTAAGGAGTTGACATAGAAAAGGTCATTCCATGTAATGTGCATTCATGAAGGGTACTCATAATATCCTCTAATTTATTGTAGTAAAAAGGGGCTTCAAGTGCCGATGCCATATCCATGATTACATCAAGTACGACCTCATCATTCGGAGCCACAACGACGGGTGTTTTCTTCTTAATAATACCAGCCTTTGCTGTGGAAATTTCTTTTAGAGTATTTCCGAGAAATTCTGTATGGTCATAGCCGATTGTAGTAATCACACTTACCAATGGATTCGTGAATACGTTTGTAGCATCTAACGCACCACCAAGGCCAACTTCAACTATAGCGATATCAACATGATTAGCTGCAAAAAAATCGAGTGCGAGTGCTGTTGTGCATTCAAATACTGTAGGTTGAGGGTGGCCTTCTTTAAGAAGCTGGTTACAACAGGCTTCAATCTTTGAAGCAATCTTTGCAAAGTCATCTTCCGAAATGGTATCTGCATTCAATGAAATTGTCTCTCTATAGGAAAGAATACTTGGAGAATTATACAACCCCACACTATAATTTCCAGCCATCAATATACTTTTTAATAGATTGCTAATTGATCCCTTGCCATTCGTTCCTGCAACATGTATGACCTTAAGTTGGTGTTGGGGATTTGATAATTTATCCAAGAGCCTTGTGATGCTTTCAAGGCCTAATCGACCACCAAGTACAGCAATGTTTTCAAGATAATCAATACTATCTTTATAATTCATCGGATTTCCTCCTATGTGCAATTCGTATGTCCTAACATCATAATATTAATTATTAAAAAAGACAAGACACTTAAATAAGAAAATGACAAAATAGTAGAACTTAAAGTTGGACTAAGCCCATAAATATGGTAAAATAGATATATGGTAAATAAATGCAAATTCAAGAGTATTATACTCTGAAAATAAAATCCAAATGGAGATGATTTAATGGTAGCTAAAGAAATGATAGGATTACTTCTTGCTGGTGGCCAAGGAAGCAGATTAGGGGTTCTGACTAATGTAACAGCAAAGCCTGCGGTACCTTATGGAGGAAAGTTTCGTATTATTGATTTTCCTTTAAGTAACTGTATCAATTCTGGGATAGATACAGTAGGGGTTTTTACACAATATCAACCACTTGAACTTAATGCCCATATAGGCATTGGTAAGCCATGGGATCTAGATAGAAACAACGGTGGTGTTACGATATTATCCCCTTATCTAAAAGCGGATTCAGGAGAATGGTTTAAAGGAACAGCTAATGCAGTTTACCAAAATATTCATTACATTGACAAATCCTCTCCCAAATATGTCATCATATTATCTGGTGATCATATTTATAAAATGGATTATTCTAAAATGCTTGACGCTCATAAGAAAAATGATGCAGATGCAACAATATCTGTTTTTGAAGTTCCTCTTGAAGAGGCAGATCGCTTTGGTATTATGAATACAGATGAAAACAATAAGGTTTATGAGTTTGAAGAAAAACCAAAGGAACCAAAAAACAATCTGGCATCTATGGGTGTATATATTTTTACTTGGGAAGTTCTAAGAGAATATTTAATTAGAGATAACCAAAACCCTAAATCAGATAATGATTTTGGAAAGAACATTATTCCAATGATGTTAGATGAAGGTTGTAACATGTATGCGTATGAGTTTTCGGGATATTGGAGAGACGTTGGTACTATTCAAGCATATTGGGAATCAAATATGGATTTAATTGAACGAGTTCCAGAGTTTAATCTTTTTGAAAGAGACTGGAAAATATATACAACAAATCCAGTTAAACCTGCTAATTTTATAGGACCAACAGGAAGTGCAAAGAAGTCCATTATAGCAGAGGGTTGTATGGTTTATGGAACTGTGAAAAACTCCATTATTTTCCCGGGAGTTTATATTTCAGAGGGTGCAATTATTGAGGATTCTATTATCATGTCAAACTCGGTAATTGGAAAAAATGCACATATTGTTAAAAGTATTTTAAGTGAGAAAGTTATGGTTGGGGATGATGCTAAGATTGGATTTGGTGAAGATATTGTGAACGAAGACAAGCCAGCTATCTATTATTGCGGAATTACTGTAATTGGAGAAGCTGCAATTATTCCGGATCAGTCTGAGCTTGGTATGAATGTTGTAGTTGAACGAGATGTAGAAGCAACAGACTATGATTCCTTACAAATACCTTCAGGGAAAAGTATATATAAAAGGGGGATTGCACATGAATAATACTATGGGGATTATTATTACTGGAGGCAGAAATGATCATATGAAGGAACTAGCTTCAAAACGTTCAGTTACTGCTACGCCAATTGGTGGGAAATATCGAGCAATAGATTTTGTCCTTTCTAACATGGTGAATTCTGAAATTAACAAAGTAGGTGTAGTAACCCAATATAGCTATAGGTCTTTAATGGATCATTTAGGCTCTGGAAAAGAGTGGGATTTAGACAGAAGAAATGATGGTCTATATGTATTTCCTCCATATCTAGAAGGAGATAAAATTGGTATGTATAGGGGTTCTGCTGAAGGCATGTATAACAACCTTTCTTTTTTAAGACGTAGTAATGAAGAATATGTTATTATTGCAACAGGAAATTGTATTTATAAAATGGTTTATGATGATTTGCTTACTTATCATATTGATAAAGAAGCAGACATGACCATTGTTTATAGAGATATGATCGATTTTGACAAAGAAGAATTAAAGAATTTAGGTATTATTGATGTTGATAGTCATGGTAGAGTAACTGATTTACTTGAAAAGCCATTACATCCTAAATCAACCAATGGTTCACTAGGTATATACATACTAAAACGCACATTACTGATCTCTTTATTGGAAGAAAGTGCTGCTCGTGGTCATTATGATTTTGTAAAAGACATTATAATAAGAAACCTTAATAACATTAAAATATTTGGATATCCATTTACAGGCTACTGGAGATCTATGAGTTCTGTAAATCTGTTCTATCAATGTAATATGGAAATGCTAAAGCCTGAGATTCGCAAGGAGCTATTTGATGAGGGGGGTAGAATATTTACAAAAGTAAAGGATGAAACCCCTGCCAAATACAACCAGGAAGCTGATGTTAAAAATTCCATTGTTGCAGATGGTTGTATTATTGAAGGAACGGTTGTCAATAGTGTACTCTTTAGAGGTGTAGTTGTTAAGAAGGGTGCAATAGTTAAGGATAGTATCATTATGCAGGATAGTATTATTGAAGAAAATGTACAATTAAATAATGTTATATTAGATAAAGAGGTTGTTATAACAGAAGGTAAATTTTTAAAGGGTGAGTTAAATTATCCGATGATTGTTGGTAAAAAGTCTCAAATTTAACTTATACGCATTTTAAACAAATGCTTAAAGCGAATAATCTTTTATTACAGTATTTTAAACCTCCGCACATTATATTGCGGAGGTTTTTTTCCAATTTGGCCAGCTTGATTTTCTTGTTAACTAGTTAAAATGAACTATAGAATTGTATTGTATTTTATAAGTAACATTGGTATAATGATAAACAAAGTAAATATCTAGGATGGGTAATGACAACTGTTTAGTACAAAGATAAGCTTAGGGTTTACCTTTGAATTTGAAAGGAGTATTCTTTTTGGCTACCACAGCACAATTAAAAAAATTTTAGTTATTGATGATGAAGATGTGATCAGAGAATTAATGGGTGAAATATTAGACATGCTTGGTTATGTACCAATATTGTGTGGTTCACCTGTAGAGGCTATTAAGTTATTTTCTGATCTACATAAGGAAATATCGTTGGTTTTCATGGATATGATGATGCCAGAAATTGGCGGTAGACAATTGTTTCAAGAGTTTATTAAAATTGATCCTACCAAAAAGGTAATTGTGCTCTCGGGGTACGCTATGGAATACGAGACCAAAAGGCTAATGGAGGATGGAATTACTGCATTTATTCAAAAACCAGTTTCTATTAAACAATTATCTAAAATTATTAATGAAAACATTGGGTAGAATAGGGGTAAGAATTATTAGAAATGGAGATTATAATGAGCGAAATATATGACTTAGTTATCGTTGGAGCAGGACCTGCGGGAATTACTGCTTCAATTTATGCCACTAGAGCAATGTTTAATTTTGTAATACTTGAGAAGTCCTTTGCCGGTGGACAGATTATTAACACCTACGAGGTAGACAATTATCCAGGTATTCAGCATGTGTCAGGGTTTGATCTAAGTACGATGTTTACTGAGCATGCAACTAGCCTCGGTGTACAAATTAAAAGCGAAGATGTTACTCAAATTATTTTAGAAGGTCCAATAAAAAGAGTAATAACCTCAAATGGAGAATTTCAAACAAAAACAATCATACTTTCAACTGGTGCTCAGTGGAGAAAGCTAGGGGTTCCAGGTGAAGAGCATTTTACTGGACTAGGTGTATCCTATTGTGCAACCTGTGATGGAGCATTTTATAGGGGTAAACGAACTGCGGTAATTGGTGGTGGAGATGTTGCGGTTGAGGATGCAATCTATCTTTCTAGAATGTGTGAAAGAGTTACGTTAGTTCATAGAAGAAATGAACTAAGAGCTGTAAAAGTACTTCAAGATAAGCTATTAAAAACGGATAATATTGATGTCCTTTGGGATACGGAGTTAGATGAAATTTTTGGATCAACTGCTGTGGAAGGTGTCAAATTAACGAATAACAAAACTGGTGAAAAATCAACCTTAGATGTTGATGGTGTGTTCATCGCAGTAGGTACATCTGCTAATTCTGAATTGGTTAAGGATCAACTGGAGGTAGATGGCAGCGGGTGGATATTAACAGATGAGGATTGTGAGACGAGTGTTAAAGGAGTATTTGCTGTTGGTGATGTTAGAAAGAAATCTCTCAAACAAGTGATTACAGCCGCAGCAGACGGTGCAATAGCTGTATATGCTTGCGAAAAATACGTATAAAATGGGCTATCTCAAGTTAGAATATATCTAGGTTGAGATAGCTCTTTTTTTTGTTATTAAGAATAGTTCTGCATAAGCAATTGGAAAAGCGGCAGACGTGTAACGAGTATTCTGATTCAGAGCAGCCGATTTTCTTTGTTGACAATGAAAGTTCTGCATAAGCAATTGGAAAAGCGGCAGACATGTAACGAGTATTTTAACTCAGAGCAGCCGATTTTCTTTGTTGACAATGAAAGTTCTGCATAAGCAATTGGAAAAGCGGCAGACGTGTAACGAGTATTTTGATTCAGAGCAGCCGATTTTCTTTACTCAATAATCCTAACACTACCTATATAAGGTTTCTTTCCTTGTGTATACAAACCACTTATGAGAATACCGGTTGATGGACTGCTAGCGTGAATTATTTTACCATCTCCAATATACATTCCTACATGAGAGATTACTCCAGAAAAACCATAGAATACTAAATCTCCTGGCAATAACTCACCAGCAGTAATTCTTGTACCATCATTTATTTGAGTATAAGAAGTTCTGCTAATTGAATAACCATATTTTCTGAGAATTTGTTGTGTGAAAGCAGAACAATCAATTCCATTTGTTAAACTATTCCCACCAAATACGTAAGGATTTCCTAAAAATTGTTTTGCATATGTAACTACTTGTGATCTTACATCACCTGAGGATGAAGAAGAAGGTTTTGAAGAATCTATGTAAGTTCCGAAAGCATATCCAATTTGATGATCCTCTGTTTTTACCTTATACCAATCACCTTCCGTGCCTAATATTGAAACTTGAGTTCTTTGAGTCAACTTGCCAATGATATTGCTTGATAAAGAATTCGAAGCTCTAAGATTTAAAATAGGGACATTAACATATCCATAATTTGTTGTAGATGGAGCCGATTGTAATGGTTTGATTTCTGCACTAGTGGTTTTCTTAACAAAGTCACTTGAAACGTATGCTAATTTGTTGTTGGATAATTTGATTTTATACCAATCACCCTCCGCTGATAATATTGAGACCTTTTCACCAAGATAGGTTTTGGAGATAATAGGGGAAGATGTGGACGGATTACTGCGAACGTTTAGAACACTCACAGTTACAGTACCAAGAGTATCTGCTTGTACGGTAGAACCTAGTAAATAAACCATAACTGTACTTAGTAATATTGTTTTTTGTAACCATTTCTTATTCATAATAACCTCCTGTTTTAACTAAGATGTCACTTGCAATTTGGAATTTGTTAAGTAAGTGTTACAAAACTATTATAGAAAAATGAAGGGGAAAAATCAAGATGTTGAGAGTAATTACCATAATTTACCAATTACTCAAATTTACGCACACCCTTGTAATTTACATGTCATTTATTGAATTACCATTGAGAAATTTGCCAAATAAATTAGAACGTAGAAAGATTAACTGTTGATGTTTATGGGTGGTAAAGGTATAATAAATCAATGAAATTATTTTGTAAAAACAGGAGCTAGCCTCATGAAAAAAAACGATTGGATTATAGTTGGCATAGTTGTTATTATTGCGACAAGTGTGTTTATATGGAATTATATTATGGAAGCAACTACAAAAGGCGATGAGCTTGTTGCTGAAGTTTATTTTGATGGAGAATTATTCGATAGTATAAATGTAAGTGAAGATAAATTAATAATCGTTAATACAGAGTTAGGTAAAAATGTTATTGAAGTGAAAGCAGGGAAAGCTACGATGATAGAAGCTGATTGCCCTGATAAAATTTGTCTATATACAGGAACAATTGAGAAGGCTAATAGAAGTATAGTTTGCTTACCTAATAAGGTGTATGTTCAATTAAAAGGAAATGCGGAGGATGAAATAGATGCCATTGTACAATAAATTTCAAAATATCTCAAAAACCAAAAAAACTGTATTCATTGCCTTGCTTATTTCTATGGCGCTTGTTTTAAGTTATTTTGAAAGATTTATACCCCTGCTTGCTTATCCAGGAGTAAAGCTGGGGTTAGCAAATGCAATTACCTTAACTGCATTATACTTTTTGAATTTTAGAGAAACATTGACCTTAGTTGTTATTAGGATTGTTATGAATGCATTGTTTGTTGGAAATTTCATTAGTTTTTGGTACAGCTTGTCCGGTGGTTTGCTGAGTTTCTTAGTTATGTTTTTATGTATTAGTTTAATAGGAAAACATTTAAGTACTGTAGGAATTAGTGTCGCGGGTGCCTTTGCACATAACATTGGTCAATTGCTTGTAGTGGCATTTATTACAAAAAGTATTGGAGTTGCACTTAGCTTTTTACCCATGCTTTCGATATCTGCATTATTTACTGGACTCACAATTGGCCTTACAGTAAAATTTTTACTTCCATACATTGAAAAAAATGCATTTAGAACTTAGATATGTGGGGGATAAGTAATTATTTTTACTTTTTTTGCCATATTTATTAACACCGTGTGACTAAATGCTACCATTATTACAAATTTATTACATAGTGCTCTATTAACTTTATGTTTGGTAATTTTTTTGCTATAATTTGTTGTAGAAGTATAGATGGTACAATTTAGTTTAACCGAGTGGAAGCTAAGCTTGCATTCGATTACGAAACCGTAGCAATTGCGGAGGTTTTGTAACATTGACTAGTAACCAAGAATAAGGCATTACAGCAAGGACAGAATGATGAATACCATATTAAGGAGCTGACATAATGAAGAGAGTAATGGCTTTGTTTTTTAGTATAAGCATACTGCTACTGCAATTTTCAGTAAGTGTTTTTGCAGGAGAAACTCGAGAAAACTTTTATATTGAATATGATGGAAAGATATCTCAATACAAAAGCAAGGTAGTGTCAATTAATATTGATGGTGAGGATGTTGTTACGGGAGAAATGCCAGCAATTCTTATTGATAATAGTACCCTTGTGCCAGCGCGTGAAGTATTTGAATCAAATGGGTTTAATGCTAAGGTTGAATGGAATGGGGAAAAGCAAGAAGTTTATGTTTCCTATAAGGATCAAAATATTGTATTGAAGATTGGTAGTAATACGGCATATATTAATAATGTAGCAGTAACTCTAGAAGTTCCAGCAAGGTTAATTAGAGATAAAAGCCAAAAGAATCCTAAGACAATGATACCTCTAAGATTTGTAACTGAAAATTTAGGCTATGGTATTGAATGGAAGCAGAATACCTATACAGCTATGATTTCATCACCGGAAACATCAGTTGTACCGGAAGTGACACCAGAAATACCAGAAATACCAATTGATGATACGGGCAAAGGGGAAGCCTTAGATGAACTCAATTCGGATAAAGCTAAGAGGACGTTGCCAACAGCTTTAAATGCGAATCCAATTACTTGGTCAAGTTCTTTAACACCCAGTGATCAAACTCTTGCAAGTGTAATAACTGCCCAAGATCATCCTGTTGTGAATATTACCGCGGTAGATTATGAAAGTGATACTAAAAATTTTAGTATTCAATCGAGTGGGCCTATTTCATCAGTTGTAAGTACATTTATGGCATCAGATAGCAAATATGTTGTTGATATATATAACTCAGTTAAGCTGGTTAATAATAAAACATACTCTGATAATCCTATTGTGACAGCTGTTCGTACAGGTCAACAAGAAGATGGAGCTGGAAAAAAAGTAACAAGAATTGTTTTTGATGTGAAAAGTACTTCTGTTTTTTATGATCTTACAATAAGTGAAGATAGAAAAACCTTAAATTTTACTATGAAAGATAATATGTTGAATAAGATCCAACTTGGTCAAAATGATAAAGGTGATTTTATTTTATTAACTGGATTAGCAGCACCCGATGTGAAAGCATTTCGCTTAAGTAACCCAGACAGGATTGTTTTTGATTTAGGAAAAACAACAACCCTTATTGGCAATCAATCAGCCTCAAATATACCGGGACAATATGTTGTAGCCATGCGAACTGCTCAGTTTAATTCAAGTACAACAAGAGTGGTTATCGAAACGGATGGACAGGCAGATTATGATGTAACAAAGGTGGATAAGTTAAATACCTTAATACAAATTAATGAGCCATCCTATAAGAATATTAAATATGAAAATGACACAAACCCAATGATTACACTTGAAGGTATTGGGTCAAAGATAAAACTTGATGGTATAACCTATGTAGATAAATATGCTACTAAAGAATTTATCATCGATTTACCGGGAAATTATGAAAGTGTTTTTGGTACTGGGGATATACATATTGATGATAGCATTATTAGTAATATAGAAATACAAAAGAATAGTAATGGTAATACAAGATTGGTAATTCATGAAAAATCAATTTATGTTTTTAGACTTGAAGCTGATAGTCAAAATATATATATCAAAGCGTATAAACCAAAAGAAATTTATTCTAAGATTATAGTGGTAGATTTTGGCCATGGAGGTCATGACCCAGGGGCAACTGGAAATGGGCTCAAAGAAAAGGATTTGAATTTGTCAATGGGAACATATTTAAAGGGGTACTTAGATTCAGATTCCAGTATTAAAGTATACTATACAAGGCTAGATGATACTTTTATCTCACTACAAGGTAGAACCGACTTAGCAAATGACGTCGAAGCAGATTTCTTTGTTAGTGTACATAATAATGCAACAGATAGTACAAAAGCGAATGGAACAGAAACAATTTATTTCAAAGATGATAATAGAGCGGGATTGAATTCAAACGAGTTGGCTTCGATCATTCAAAAAAAGGTGGTAAGTGCTGCTGGTTTGAATAGTAGGGGAATTAAAGCTGACAATGGTTTATATCTTTTAAGAAATTCCAAGATGCCAGCAACCATCATAGAGGTAGGATTTGTGTCGAATGTAAATGATAGTTCTAAAATATCGAATCCAACGATACAGAAAAATGTTGGAAAGGCAATCTATGAGGCAATTGTTGAAGTGTTTGTACAATACCCTACAGGAAGATAAAGTGAAGTAAAACACAAATAAGGCGGGAGAGAATATTGTTCTACTCGCCTTATTTGTGTTTTACAAGGAAAGATATCAGAACTACAAAGTACCGCCATCTATTTTGATGATCTCTCCGGTTAAATAACTCGCGTTTTCAGAAGCTAAGAAAAATGCTAGGTCGGCGATTTCTTCCACCTTACCAAAGCGACATAAGGCGATAGATGCTTCAAAGGCTTCTCTTTCCTCGGAAGACAACCAATTATTCATTGAAGTTTCAACTGCACCACATGCAATTGCATTGATTCTAATGTTACTTGGACCAAGTTCTTTGGCTAGTGCCTGGGTAAAACCATGGATTCCACTTTTAGAGGCAGAGTATGCAACTTCTAAGGAGGCGCCGCTAATGCCCCAAATGGAAGATATATTCACAATTGAACCTGTTTTTTGAGAGATCATTTTTGGTATGGCATGATGACATACATTGTAAATAGAAGTTAGATTCGTTTGAATAACTTTATTCCAAGTTTCTGGAGATGTTTCAGTAAATAAACCTACGCAGGAAATACCAGCATTGTTTATTATGCAATCAATAAAAGGAAAAAGGATATTTATTTCTTGGAACATATTTGATACCGACTCATAGTCAGAAACATCTGCCAGTATTGGAAGGCAATCAGCACCAAGACGCTTAACTTCTTCTGAAACAGCTAGAAGCTCTTGTAAGCTACTTGAGCAATTTATGATTACATTGTAGTTTTCTTTTGCAAATTTTAATGCGATGGCCTTGCCAATGCCTCTAGAGGCGCCAGTGATTAGCACGGTTTTTTTAAGCATTATTTTCCACCTCTTAGTAATGAGATTTCCTCTTTATATAAATTTGTTTTCCCGTCTAACCAAGGTGTCTCTAGTATCAAGGGCTTATCCTGACAAATAGGGTGATGAATAATTTTATGAATTGCTTCAAAGCCTATCATATCTTTACCCTTAGGATTGTCTGTGGGTGCGCCGATATTTGCATGACGATCTTTTCTCGCGCCATTTGCATTAAGAGAACCATTGATATGAAAGACTTTTAAGTAATGAAAACCTATGGTAGCATCAAACTCTTCCATAACACCTTCAAAATCATTAATAATATCATAACCACTATCATGAGTGTGGCAAGTGTCAAAGCATACTCCTAGTTTTTCTTTTAAATGTACTCCGTTAATAATTGCTTTTAACTCTTTAAAAGTGCGGCCAATTTCACTACCCTTTCCCGACATAGTTTCAAGACAAACATATGGCTTTGTATCAGGAGTTAATACCTCATTCAATCCTTCAATAATTTTATCAATACCATATTCAGCATCCATTTCGGTGTAAGATCCCGGATGAAGAACTATATAATCAGCACCAATTGCTTCAGTGCGTTCAATCTCTGTTTTCAAAAAGCTTTTGGCGAGGTTGTAAATAGAAGGTTTACAAGAAGCAAGATTGATAATATAGGGAGCATGAACTACAATATTGCTCAAGTTGTTTTCTTGCATAAATACTTTGCCTTCTTCGATTTTAAGATCAGAAATTGGTTTTCTAATAGTATTTTGTGGTGCACCAGTGTAAATCATAAATGTATTTGCTCCATACGAGTGAGCTTCTTTTGCGGCTGCGATAAGACCTCCACTCATTGAAACGTGAGAACCAAGGTATAATGCCATATCCTTACCAACCTTTCTTTGTAATTTATGATGCTCTTGAAACATCTGCTAAAAAAATATTTTTTAAAATGGTCATAATAATAGTACTAGTATAGCATAAATTATTAAGAAGATGTATCCTTAAGATTGAAGGGAATTTGAAGAGGTAGACAACGTAATATTATAAAAATATTAAAGTTTTCCAAAAACTATGGTATTTTAAAAAAAATGTAGTATAATGTTTGTGGAACTTATTATTACCGATAAACTATACGCTATACAAGGGGTTTGGAGGCAAAAAACATGAAAAAGCTTGATACATTGCTCATAGGTCTAATCGTTTCAACAATAATCATCATAACTGTATCTTTTGTTAGCGCTACAGTTGATAATATAAATAAAACGAGTGATGGTAATACAAATGATAAGAGTAATTTGGGTGGAGAAGAATCCCAGGAACAACTTGAATCTTTTACAGGATTGCTCATAGGATTAGACGCATCTAAGGGACTGACAGATGTACTTATGGTGGGCGTAATGGATATTGAAAGTGGTGACATTAAAGTGGTCTCGGTTCCTAGAGATTTGGAGATTGATTTCGGCCTAGAAGAATTTCAACAAATTAAGGAAAATAATCCTGACAATAATGTTCAGTATTGTAAGTTAAATGAGGTATATTCTTATACAGGACATAATGAGCGGGCATTGAAAGATTTAAAAGAAATAATTGGAATTATTACTGGTCTGGAAATAGATTATATGGCACGAATTGATGTAAATGGTTTTAGTGATTTAGTTGATGTTATTGGTGGTGTAGAATTTTATGTTCCAGAGGATATGTATTATCGAGACCCATTTCAGGATCTATATATTGATTTAGAAGAAGGCCTTCAAATGTTAGATGGAGATAAGGCTGAACAACTTGTTAGATATAGAAAATATCAAATGGGAGATTTACAACGTATTAAAGTACAACAAGAGTTTATGGTTACATTGTTCGATAAAGTAATGAATGTAAATGATTTTGATCAGGTTAAACAACTTGCAACTACCGGTTATGGTATTTTTGAAGCAGACTTTGGTTTGGTCTTAGCATTACAATATGCAGAATATTTTTTTGAATTGGATATAAATAAAGTTTTAAGCACAACGAATATGGTTACTATACCATCTTACGGAGAGAAAATCGATGAAGCATGGTATCAGAGATGGGATGTTGAAGAAGCGCATCAAGTTGTTAGTGATTTGTTAGAAGGACCACCAGATACAGTTGGAGAGGTATTAGAACAACAAGAGAAAGAGCGAGCAGAACAACAAGAAGGACAACAAACGATTTCAGAATTTGAAACGGAGTGACTATTCCTAATGAAAGAAGTAAACTTCATTAATAGTAACTTTGTTTGCTCAACATCTCTAAACAGATAGATTGAAAAATACATGATCATTTGGTATACTTATTTAAGTATAGTAACATTACACAGGAGGCAACAAGTGGCTAGAGAAGTACAGAAGAAGAAAAAATCTAAAAACAGATTATTAAGCAAATTTCTAAAGGTGTTTGTTTTGGCATTTATTATGTTAACAATTGTAGTTTTAATAGGAACTGGGGTATCCCTTTTGGTTAAAAATTTAGGGAAAACTGACCCAAAGGTTGGCAAAGACGCTGAAGAACTAAAGAAGATAACTACTTTTGCTGTTTTTGGTCTAGACAAGGACAAGTTTAGAACAGACGTAGTTATGCTATTATTTTTTAATAATGAAACAAAAAAAATTGATATTGTTTCAATACCAAGAGATACTATGGTTACTATACCTGATGATATGTATGAAGATATACAAGAACGTAGAAGTGGTGTTAATCAAACGATTAAAATAAATGAAATACCTGCATATTATGAACCTGAGGATAGAAATGATGCTTCGGTAAAAATCATAGAAGAGACCTTAGATATAGATATTGATTATTATATGACTTTAAATCTTGATGGCTTTACGAAGATTGTTGATATTGTTGGACCAATTGAGGTTGATATTCCATTTGATATGAATTATTCAGACCCATTTCAGGACCTATATATTAATTTAGATGCGGGAGTTCAATATATCGATGGTGATCAAGCGGAACAACTTATTCGTTATCGAAAGGGTTATGCAAATGGTGACTTGGGTAGAATAGAGACCCAGCACAAGTTTATGAAATCCTTTATTGAGCAATTATTAGTAGTAGAAAACAAAATGAATATTGTGAACATAGCAAAGTCCGTATTGGTGTATGTTGAAACGGATTTTGTGACGGCAATTGATTATGTTAATTATATAGATGATATCTCAGCAGAAAATATTTCAATTGAGACAATACCAGGAGATACTAAAACGATTGGAAGATCCTACTTTATCCACGATGAAGTTGGTACGAAAGCCCTATTTGACAGTATCATAAATGCAACGTTGGAAAATGCTGAAACTGAAGTAGAAGAAGAGGTTTTAATAGATGTTAAAACTTTAAATATTTCAGTACAAAATGGTACATATACATCTGGTCTTGCTGCAAAATATAAAGGAACATTAGAAGAAGGTGGATATACAGTATCAGAAGCAATTGACTATACAGAAAAACCTGTAAGCGCTACTAGGTTAATTGTTCCAAACGATAAAGTTGGACAAGAATTGGCACCTTTCTTTGAGAATCCTTCAATCGAAGTGAAGGAGAGTCTGTTAGAAGAAGAAACTGGAGTAATCATTATATTAGGAGAAAGCGATGGCGAATAATATGAAAACAAAATTTGTTATGATTATAATGTGTGTATCATTGTTAATAACAATTGGTGTTGTATATGATAAAACCAAAGCCGCTAGTAGCGACCCTGGTTCTGTTTCTGATCCTTTGGTAACAAAAAGCTACGTTGATAAGCTAAATGGTGACCTATTAAAAGAAGTAAAGGCTATGATGGGACAAACTGGAACAACGGGATCAACGCAACCAACAAATATGACTGAAATATATAAATATATAGATAACAAGCTTGCCGTAATCGCTGCAAATGGCGTTAGTGTTTCAAAGGGTTATGTGGTAGTTACTGTAGACGCAGGTAAAAAGATAATTGGTGGAGATAGTACACAGTTTATTGTGAGGTCAGGTCAAGCAAAGGTAATTGCAAATTCTGCAGGCGATGGACTAGCGGATGTTACTGGTGGAAAAGACGTTAAAGGGGAAGAAATTGTTGAAGCGAATCACTTATTAATAGTACCAAAGGCAGATGGTAGAGGTTTGTCTATTAGCAAAAAAAGCTATATTATGGTGCAAGGTAATTATACTCTTCAGTAGGCAACAGAGTATGGCATTAAAAACAAATTATTTGAGGAGTGCTTGTAATGAAAAGTAATAAAATTAATATACTAGGAGTTCATTTTGACGCTGTAACAATGAACGAAGCAACTAAGCTGGCCTTAAGTTTTTTAGAGGATGTTCATAAGAGAATGATTTTCACTGCTAATCCAGAAATTGTAATGGAAGCTACTAAGAATAGTGACTTCCTACATATTATAAATAAAGGTGACCTTATTGTTGCTGATGGAATAGGTGTCGTAATTGGCTCGAAAATAATCAAAAATCCATTACCTGAAAGAGTGGCGGGATATGACTTGGTACAAAACATATTTAAAGCCATTAAGAGTACAGAAAAGACCGTTTATTTTTTTGGGGCAGCACCAGGGATTGCAAACAAAGCCGCAAAAAGGATGATGCACCAACATAATGGATTAAAAATTGTTGGTACCCATGATGGATATTTCGACAAAGAAGAGGAACAGAAAATACTGTTGCAAATCAACGAGTTGAAGCCAGACTTATTACTAATTGGATTAGGAGCTCCTAAGCAAGAAAAATGGTTATTTGATCATATTGAAGCCCTAAATGTGAAGGTGTGTATTGGTGTTGGAGGTAGCTTTGATGTAATGTCTGGAGAAATAAAAAGAGCGCCAAAGCTTTTCATTAAATTAGGACTCGAATGGTTTTATAGATTAATTACACAACCAACTCGTTTAAAAAGAATGATGAAGTTACCTATTTTTTTAGTAGATGTATTTATACATCGAAAAGAGTATAGATAAAGGGAGATAATGATGGTAGGTATAAGTAGAAAAAACCCAGTAATTGACTATCTTCTAATTGTTATTGGTACAACCTTTTTGGCGCTTGCTATTAATTTGTTTTTTGATGATTTAGGCATGGTTATCGGTGGTGTTACTGGGATAGCAATCATAATTAAAAAAGTAACAGAGAATATTGTGACAGGCGGCATACCTATTTGGATTACAAATCTAGTAATCAATGTGCCGTTGTTTTTAATTGCTGTTTTAGTAAAGGGGAAAAGCTTTGGAAGAAAAAGTATTTTTGCTACCCTTTATCTATCTTTAGCTTTATATTTAACACAAGGAATGGCGTCAATTACAGAAGACATTTTGCTTGGATGTATCTTTGGTGGAGTATTGTCTGGTATTGGACTTGGGCTCGTTTTCTATGCACTTGCTACAACAGGGGGAACGGATCTTGCGGCTAGTATCATTCAACATTTTATAAATTATATATCTATTGCTAAGATTATGATGTTTTTAGATGGAATGATTATTGCATTTGGGTTTTTTGTATTTGGACCGGAAAAAACCATGTATGCATTAATTTCGGTATATATATCAGTTAAAGTGATTGATGCTCTTTTAGAGGGTATGAGCTTCGCTAAGGCGGCTTTTATTATTACTGAAAAGGAAGAAGAAATCACAAAGGAAATATTTGATAAGCTTGAGAGAGGCCTTACTGGACTTCATGGTGAGGGTATGTACACTGGAATAGCAAAGAAGGTATTGTTGTGTGTCGTTTCTCAACGACAAATTGTTCAATTAAAAGATATTGTTAGAAGCCAAGATAAGAATGCGTTTGTTATTGTTGCAGATGTAAGGGAAGTTCTTGGAGAAGGGTTCCTAGAATAGGAAGAAATGTGGCGAGCTTTTCCAACAAAATTAGTATAAAATGCCTATAGCATTATTGTAGGAGAACAAGTGGGAAAAAATAATTTGTCTATAATAGACACTTTTTTTCTGCTTTTTTTAGCGTATATATTCATTAATACATGCAGTGTGCATATTACACAAAGATTTTTAGAATTCTTTGTAGAAATAATAGGTGGCATAAGTAATATATCTATAGTATAGTTACTAAAGAGAAATTCGTGCATAAATTTGACATAGGGAGCAGGATAATATGGCAAATATTTCCTTGAAGGGAATTAAAAAGATTTATCCAAATGGAATTACAGCTGTGCAAGATTTGAGTTTAGAAATTGAAGACAAAGAATTCGTTATTTTGGTTGGACCATCAGGATGTGGAAAATCTACAGCCTTGCGTATGATTGCAGGATTAGAAGAAGTTACTGAGGGAGAATTATTTATCGATAATGTCTTTGCAAATAGTATAGAGCCTATTGATAGAGATATTGCTATGGTATTTCAGAATTATGCATTGTATCCAGATATGACGGTTTATCAAAACATTGCTGCGGGACTTAAAGCAAAAAAAGTCTCTTCAAATGAAATACATGAGCGTGTCCTAGAAGCAGCTAAAACATTAAAAGTTGAGCAATTGCTAGATCGAATGCCGTGTTCCTTATCAAGTGGACAGCAACAAAGAGTTGCAATGGGAAGAGCACTTGTGAAACGACCAAAGGTTTTTTTAATGGATGAACCCTTGTCAAATTTGGATGCAAAGCTACGTATTAAAGTAAGAATGGAACTAGCAAAGCTACATAAAAAGCTACAAACGACTGTAATATATGTAACACATGACTATGTTGAGGCTATGGCCTTAGGAACTAGATTGGTTGTAATGAGAGATGGAATTATTCAACAGGTAGACACTCCGATCAATTTATATACGAAACCTAAAAATAAGTTTGTGGCAGGGTTTTTCGGGGCACCTTCCATGAATTTTATTGAAGGTATCGTCTCACCCGTAGATCAGGGGTTAGAGTTATTATTTGGCAACCAGAGAATCCAGTTGCCAAAAAGCAAAGAAAGTTTACTCTTAGAAAAAGGATATTTGAATAAAGAAATAATTATGGGTATTCGTCCTGAGAATATACATAATTCACAAATTTTTCTTGAAGCATCGAAGGGCAGCATTGTTAAGGCGACAGTAGAAGCGATAGAAATATTGGGTGCTGAAGCATACCTATATCTAAATGCAGAGGACTTCGATATTACAGCAAAAGTTGATGTTAGAGCTTTGGCAAATGAAGGCGATACAATACACATTGGATTAGATCTGAATAAAATACATTTTTTTGACAAAGATACAGAAGATTCAATAAGTAATTAGTTTTAATTGCTATTAAGGGCTAGTTTTAGCAGTAAAATAACTATATTTAGAGGAAATGCACAAAATTATGCATTTCCTCTTTTAATTTTTCACAATATGTTATAAAATAGAAACTAGAGTATAGAATGTATAGAAAGAGTAAACAGTACTTGAAAAGGAGCTAAGAAGATGATATCAAATCAAATATTGCAAAATACGATTGATGGACTAAAAGCTATTACACGAATCGAGCTAAGTGTAATGGATTTAGATGGAAAGATTATTGCGACAACAGAAGATGGAATTATCGATGAATATAATACCGCTGTTGCGGATTTTGTTATATCCCAAGCAGAAAGCCAATTGATACAAGGATACCAATTTTTCAAGGTTTTTGATGACCATTCGCCTGAGTATGTAATTTCTGCAAAGGGTGAAGCGGAGGATGTATATAAAATTGGGAAAATTGCATCTTTTCAAATACAAAACCTATTGGTTGCGTATAAGGAAAGATTCGATAAAGATAACTTTGTCAAAAACCTTCTTCTTGATAATCTATTGCTTGTGGATATTTACAATAGAGCAAAAAAACTGCATATTGAAATGGACGTAAGAAGAGTTACTTTGATTATTGAAACGAAGATTGAAAAAGATGCAAATGCATTAGAAATTGTTAGAAATATATTTCCTTCAAAAACAAAGGATTTCATTACAGCTGTAGATGAGAAAAATATAATTCTAGTAAAAGAATTAAAGGATTCAGAGACAATCGAAGATATGGAAAAAATGGCAAGTGCCATATTAGATACGTTAAATGCAGAAGCATTGAGTTCAGTCTATATAGCGATTGGAACGATTGTTAAAGATATTAAGGATGTATCTCGTTCTTATAAAGAAGCAAAAATGGCATTAGAAGTTGGAAAGATTTTCTTTGTTGAGAAACATGTTATGGCATATGACAATTTAGGCATTGGAAGACTTATTTATCAATTGCCAATACCTTTATGTAAGATGTTTATCTCCGAAATCTTTAGTACAAAATCACCTGATGATTTTGATGAAGAAACACTTACAACGATTAATAAGTTCTTTGAAAATAGCCTAAATGTATCTGAAACATCAAGACAATTATATATTCATAGAAATACCTTGGTTTACAGACTAGATAAGCTGCAAAAAAATACTGGATTAGATTTAAGAGTATTTGATGATGCGATTACTTTTAAGATTGCACTTATGGTAGTAAAATATATGAAGCATATGATTGAATCAGATTATTAAATTAATATTACGAGTATTTACCTATAGAATTATTCCCGTGTCTGTAGTAAGATAATGAGAGACATGTAGAAAGATAGGTTTTTTTGGCATGTTTTGAAACAATGAAAGACAAAATGATATGGGATAGGAGGCAGGCAAGCAATGATACGGTTTGAAAACGTTACAAAAGTTTATCCCAATGGAGTGAAGGCTTTAGATGACATCACTTTAGAAATAGAAAAGGGTGAATTTGTATTTATCGTAGGCAATAGCGGTTCGGGGAAGACAACCTTGATTAAGCTTCTTATGAAGGAATTAGATGCAACGGATGGTAAATTATATATTGATGAACAAGACGTCACCCATGTTAAACATAGTAAAGTACCAAAGATAAGAAGAAAAATGGGTGTTGTATTTCAAGACTTTAGATTGTTAAACAAAATGACGGTGTACAACAATGTGGCATTTGCCTTGAAAATCACAGAGACGTCTACTAGAAAAATTAGACGGTCCGTTCCTATGGTATTATCAATGGTTGGATTATCTAAGAAATCTGATCGGTTTCCACATGAGCTTTCAGGTGGTGAACAACAAAGGGCAGCCTTAGCTAGAGCCATTATTAATAATCCGCAGATTTTATTATGTGATGAGCCAACAGGAAATCTAGATCCAAAAACTTCGTGGGAAATAATGAAACTCCTATTAGATATAAATATGAGAGGTACCACAGTAGTAGTAGTAACACATAATAGAGAAGTAGTAAATGCAATGAAGAAAAGAGTAATTACGATTAAGGCAGGAACAGTAGCTAAAGATATTCAAAAGGGGGATTATGGTTATGAAGATTAAAACTTTTGGATATTGTGTTGAGCAAGGAGTAATTAATTTATACAAGAACAGACTAATGACATTAGCTTCCATCGGGACAATCAGTGCATGTATTTTAATTATTGGAATTTTCTATTCTATTATTTCAAATGTTGATTTTATGGTTAATGAAATTCAAAACAACATCGGAGTATCCGTATTTTTCGAAGACGGAATAACACAAGAACGTATTGATGAGTTAAAAACTATTATCGGACAACGCGAAGAAGTATATTCGATTACATATATTAGTGCTGAGGAAGCTTGGGAAGGCTTTAAAGCAGATTATTTTAAAGGTAGAGAGCAATTATTGGCAGGCTTTGAAAATGAAAATCCATTGAAGGATTCAGCATCTTTACAAGTGTTTTTAAATGATATTAGCAAACAAGCAAGCTTGGTTACTTATTTAGATACACTTCCTGACGTAAGTCATATTAGAGAGGATCGTCAAGTTACGAATGTGATAAAGAGCATAAGTGATTTAATTAAATATTTTAGTATTGCACTTGTAGCAATTTTGATTATTATTTCTGTCTTTCTTATTTCTAACACGGTAAGGCTTACGATTGAGTTGAGAAAACGAGAAATCAATATTATGAAATATGTTGGAGCTACCGATACTTTTATTAGAGGTCCCTTTGTGATTGAAGGTGCGGTGATTGGACTTGTTGGATCTATCATACCGTTAGGAATCATTTTTTATTTTTACACAGATATTATTTCTAGAATATTGCAAAAATACATTTTACTAGATGATTATTTGCTTTTTATGCCAGTTAGTGCCATATTTGTACGACTTGTTCCGTTGTCAATTTTAATAGGCGCAGGAATTGGGGTTGTAGGAAGTATGATGACCATTCATAAGCATTTAAAAGTGTAAGGACAGGGAGGGAATCTATGAAACGAGTTATCAAACACATAATAGCGCTTTTATTCGTATTTATATTACTTACTGTTAATTTATTTGCGACTACATTAGATGAATTAGAAGATAAAAAAGATGATATTGAAAATAGTATACAAGAGGGAAAAGAGGAGCTTGAGCATAAAGAGGCCTCGTTAGAGGAACTAAATGCAAGCCTAGAAAAGATTAATACTGAGCTACAACAAACTTCATTAATTGTTGAAGGTTTTGAAACACAACTCGTTGCGAAGCAGACACAAATTGAGGAAGAACAAAAAAGGTTGGACCAAGCTATTTTGGATCAAGAAAAGTACAAGACACAAGCGATCGAACGTATCAAAGTTATGTATGAATATGGTGATTCTGGCTATATTGATGTATTAATTGAATCAAAGAATATAACTGATTTTTTTACTCGTTTAGAATATTTAAATGAAATAGTTGAATATGATGATCAAATGTTTGAGAAGCTAGCACAGATTGAATTAGAAATTCAAACAACAAAAGCAAAGCTAGTTACTGAACATGCAGAATTAGAACACTTAAAGGCAGAAGCAGAACTACATAAAAATTCACTAGAAGCTTTGGTTTCGCAACAAAATGCACTTATGAAGACGATAGAAAATGATAAAGAATTGCTGTTACAACAACTTGATGAGTGGAAAAAAGCGGAAGCAGAACTTGATCAACTCATTATTAAAAAGCTAAACGAAAGTAATTTAAAATATGCTGGTGGTGAACTAAGTTGGCCAGTTGGAGGCCATTATTACATATCCTCTTACTTTGCTACAAGAATACATCCCATATATGGGTATGTTGAATCGCACACGGGACTAGATATTCCAGCCCCTTATGGAACGAATGTTACCGCAGCTGCAAATGGAGTTGTTATTTCTTCAAGATGGAGCAATTCCTATGGAAATGTAATCGTTATTGACCATGGTAGTGGATATGCTACTTTATATGCTCATAATTCGAAACGTTTGGTTAGCGAAGGAGATACTGTCACGAGAGGTCAAGTGATTGCTAACATTGGTAGTACTGGCTGGTCAACAGGAAATCATCTCCATTTTGGTGTTCAGGTGGGTGGTAAATGGGTCAACCCATTAGATTATTTTGAATAGTAAAGACTTTATAATATTGTGGCATTCAAACAATCAACGGAGTTCTTTGCGTTGATTGTTTTTGTTTTACACTAAAAAAGTTATCAATTTGCAATTGGAAAAGCGGCAGAAGTGTAACGAGGGTTTTAACTCGAGCAGCCTATTTATTAAAATGCATTTACATATAATATGGTATAATAATAAAACGAGAAAAATAAAATGATATAAGTATGGTGCGTCGGCCACTATCTTGTTAAGTGAGGAGAATAAAATGAACAAAAGAGCTTATTTATATGGTATGATGACGGGTGTTTTATTAATGGGGATATTATGGGTTGTTGTTTTAGGAGTAACTAAAATAAACAACAATATTCCAAGTGTGCTTGATGCAGTTGATGAGAAGGAATATGAAGATTTAACGGATAAGCTTGAGGACATTGATAAAGTCTTAGAATCAAAGTATTATGAAGAATACGATAATGATGCGTTAATAGAAGCAGCATACGAAGGATATGTAAGTGGAATAGGGGATCCGTACACCAGCTATTTTTCTAAAGAACAGTTTAATTTGTTTTTAGAGGATTCAGCTGGGAGCTATGAAGGAATTGGTGTCGTGGTTACTTTTGGAGAAAATGGAGAAGATATTGAGGTGCTTTCACCTTTTGCAGGATCTCCTGGCGAGAAGGCTGGTGTACATCAAGGAGATCGTATTTTAAAGGTAGACGGTGCAGAAATATCCGGTATGACGTTAGAGGAAGCGGTAAAGTTGATCAAGGGACCTAAAGGTTCTACAGTTGTTTTGTCAGTTTACAGAAAGCAAGATGATAAGATATTAGACCTTAGTATAGTCAGAGATGTAATTAATATGGAAACAGTAGCTTACGAAATGCTTGAGGGTGATATTGGATATATGAATATAAGTGGTTTTCAAGAAGTTACTTATGATCAATTTATGGTGGCGTTTCAAGCTTTAGAAGAACAAGATCAAAAAGGAATGATTATTGATTTGAGAAATAATCCAGGTGGTCTTGTTTATATTGTTTCTCAAATCGCAGATGAATTGTTGAAGGAAGGACTAATTGTATACACTGAAGATAAAGATGGAAAGAGAGAAGAAATTTTCTCTGATAAAGAGCATCAATTTAGTAAGCCACTCGTTATTCTTGTGAATGAATACAGTGCAAGTGCCTCCGAAATATTGGCAGGAGCTGTAAAAGATCATAAAGCTGGAAAAATAGTTGGAACAAAGACCTTTGGAAAAGGCTTAGTGCAAGGTTCCTATCAATTGGATGATGGTTCAGCAATTAAGGTTACTATTGCTAAATACTTCACTCCAGCAGGTAATTACATTCATAAAATAGGGATTCAACCTGACGTAGAAGTTAAGTTGCCGGATGATATTAAAAATAAATTTAAAATTGATAGAGATAAAGATACACAACTCATTAAAGCGATAGAAGTTATGAAAGGATTGTACAAATAAGAAGTAAAGGTGCATTAAATTATTGGTTACAATGGGGGGACAGAGTATGAATCAGCTATTAGAGATTATTCATATTACGTTAATTGCCATTTCTAAATCAGTTTATAATTATTGGTTTTTGATGGTGGTTTGGACTGTGTATTTTCTAATAAGAAAAATCTACAATACAAACATATATAATATAGAAAACGCTAAGTCGCCTATTGGTTCACTCATTGAATCTGTGCTTCAAGGTATACTAGTAGGGATCATTGGAAGTTTAATCATTATATTAACAGGTTTGCCTGTTAATTCTACAGTATATATAATTTATTTATTGCCTATATCATTAGCGCTGTCCTTAATTCAGGTAAGGTATTTATGTATATCTTATTCTGCAGCA
The DNA here is from genome assembly GCA_002841625.1 of Firmicutes bacterium HGW-Firmicutes-1. Lineage (NCBI taxonomy): Bacteria > Bacillati > Bacillota > Firmicutes bacterium HGW-Firmicutes-1. The sequence continues at coordinate 118,169 of PHAG01000005.1, forward strand.
GTTATGGGCCTTTTGGCGTTAATATTGAATGGGCAAATCATATTTGGATATGCATTACCAAATATGAATATGAATGTATCGGGATTAATTACACTAGTTGGTATTCTTCATTTAATGGAGAGCCTATTAATCTATTTTGTTGGTGCAGATGATTGCATGCCTATCATTTGTAAAAAAGAAGGTAAGATTATTCAAGGGCACATCCTTCAAAAATATTGGCCAATACCTCTAGCGATACTATTTGTTACAGCAGGAGAAGCATCTGGAAACGTGATCCAAATGCCTGATTGGTGGCCACTACTGAAGCCCTCTAATCCATTATTGAACTCATTGTTTTTTGGTCTAATGCCCTTTGTGGGTATTCTTGGATATAGCACGGTAACCTTTTCTGAACAACCAGAAAAGAGAGCTAAGAAAACAGGGATTATGTTATTTTTATATAGCATGCTGATTATTGCAATAGCAGTTTTAGGGAAAGAAGACAGGGTACTAATGGTAATTGGGTTGGTTTTAATGGCAGCCCTACATGAAGCAATTATGCTTCTTGAACAAAGACATGAAAAACGGCATGAACCAATCTACACAGTACCAGATCGAGGTATCAGAATTATGAGTATCATCCAAGGAGGTATTGCTGAAAAGGTTGGAATGAAAAAAGGGCAAATTATCAAAAAGATTAATGACTTGGAAGTTGTGAATGCGCAGCACTTTAAAGAGTTGATGGATAATAAATGGACATTTATGTGGATAGAGACGGAAAATTTTAATAGAGAGTTGAATACTCATGAGATAAAGGCGTATCCGGCTGGACTTGATAATCTTGGGATTAAGATATTGCCGGAGAATCCGAGGGTGTTGTTTAAGTATGAGAGTTTGAAGAAGGTTGGAGTGCTTGATTTGCTTAGGTATAGAAAGCGGAGGTAAAAGTTCGTAGGATAGAAGATTGGGTTGTCGATAAAAAGGCGATGTAGTAGAATGTAAGACAGTCAACAAAGAGGTTATACTAAGTGTTTTTTTCGCTCCAACCCGCGTCCATGCGGGTTAAGTCACGCCGTTCCGCATCCTGCTCCACTAACAAACACATAGTATAACCTCTTTGTCTCTACCGATGGTAGAGCCTTTTTATCTCTGTAATGAAGAAGTATAGTTTGCCGATCATTTTAGGATTTTAAAAGGTTTTAGGATTTCACCCCACAGTGTTACTTACTATTTCGTTAAATCGCTATCCTTCTTTAAGACATTGTTCAATATAATTACGCTCTTCAAGGTTGAGGTTCTTACGGTTGCCACTAGTTATTTGTTCTTGCATATGAACTCCTTCCTAGCGCAGGCAGGCAACTTAACCTTTGTTATACTAGAAATGTGTGCAAGACTTAATGTCACTTTTGCTATTCTGAACCAGACATTAATGGTTTTCATTTAAATGATTGATGTACATAATTTTGAATTTGGAACATATGTTTGCATTTGTGAAATTTTGTGATATAATAATAGGCATAGAAATTAGTATGAATGAACAATCATTGGTGATTCTGGTTATAGGGAAGTAAATAATGATGTAATCCGAAAGGTAGGGTGATAAAATGGCGGAATTTAATTTGGTAGCGGAATTTGAGCCTACAGGCGATCAACCTCAAGCGATTGAGGAATTGGTGGATGGGTTTGAAGCGGGGAATATATATGAAACATTGTTAGGGGTTACAGGATCTGGGAAAACTTTTACTATGGCAAATATTATAACGAGGCTTAAGAAGCCTACGTTGATATTAGCACATAATAAGACTTTGGCTGCCCAGCTTTATAGTGAATTTAAAGAGTTTTTCCCGAATAATGCAGTAGAGTATTTTGTAAGCTATTATGATTATTATCAACCTGAAGCTTATGTGCCTTCCACGGATACCTTTATTGAGAAGGATTCATCAATAAATGATGAAATAGATAAGCTTAGGCATTCAGCGACTGCGTCATTATCTGAGAGGGATGATGTTATAATTGTTGCCAGTGTATCGTGTATATATGGGCTTGGTAGTCCGATTGATTATAAGGAAATGGTGTTGTCCTTAAGACCGGGGATGACTAAGGATCGAGATGCGGTACTTCGTAAATTGGTCGACATTCAATATGATCGAAATGATTTGGATTTTTCTAGAAGTACCTTTCGGGTAAGAGGAGATGTTGTTGAAGTGTTTCCGGCTACATCAGATGAGAATGCAATCAGGATTGAATTTTTTGGGGATGAGATAGAAAGAATTACAGAAATTAATTCATTGACGGGACATGTGCTTCGAGATCTTTCGCATGCAGTTATATTTCCGGCATCTCATTATGTTACAGCTCCAGAAAACCTTGATAGAGCAATAAAAGCGATTGAAGAAGAAGCGGTATTAAGAGTAAAGGAATTTAAGGAAGAGGATAAGCTAATTGAAGCTCAAAGAATAGGTGAGAGAACAGGCTTTGATATAGAAATGTTAAGAGAAACGGGGTTTTGTTCAGGAATAGAAAACTATTCAAGACATTTGACAGGACAAGCAGAGGGAGCGCCTCCGCATACGTTGATAGACTATTTTCCAAAGGATTTCTTAATGATTGTTGACGAGTCACATATGTCGATACCTCAAATTAGAGGAATGTATGCGGGTGACCAAGCAAGAAAACAAAACTTGGTTGATTTTGGTTTTAGGCTTCCATCAGCAAAGGATAATAGACCATTGAATTTTAATGAATTTGAATCTAAAATAAATCAAATATTATTCGTTTCAGCTACACCAGGACCATATGAAAAAGAACATGAGCAGATGTATGCAGAGCAAATAATTAGACCAACAGGATTGGTGGATCCACAGGTTGAGGTAAGGCCTGTAAAGGGGCAAATAGATGATTTAATACATGAGGTTAGGAAGGAAATTGAGGAGGGCAGAAAAATATTAATAACTACCTTAACCAAGAAAATGTCTGAGGACTTAACGAATTATTTGAAGGAGATAGGAATAAGAGTTAGATATCTTCATTCTGATATTGATACCTTAGAGAGGATTGAGATTATACGTGATTTACGCTCTAATATTTTTGATGTGTTAATTGGAATTAACCTTTTAAGAGAAGGCTTAGATATACCGGAAGTTTCTCTTATTGCCATTTTAGATGCCGATAAGGAAGGCTTTTTGCGTTCTGAAACAGCATTAATTCAAACAATTGGGCGTGCTGCAAGAAATGAACGCGGAAGAGTAATTATGTATGCTGATAGAATGACAGGTTCCATGGAGCGTGCCATAGGTGAAACGAATAGGCGTAGGAAAATTCAAGAAGACTATAATATTGAACATGGCATAACACCAACGACTATTATCAAAGCAGTAAGAGATATCATTAGAATAAGCAAGGTTTCTGAAGAAAAGAGCAGATATTCCCTTGATAAAGATCCTGAATCCATGAGTATAGATGAGCTAATGGAATCAATTAAAAAGGTTACAACTGATATGAAAAAAGCAGCAGCTGATTTAGATTTTGAAAAAGCTGCTCAATTTAGAGATGAACTTATAAAACTTAAAAAATATTTACAGGAAAACCATTAATGAGGTGTGAAAATGGCTAAAGATGAAATTATCATTAAAGGTGCTAGAGAGCACAACTTAAAAAACATAGATTTAACACTGCCAAGAAATCAGTTTATCGTCTTTACTGGATTAAGCGGGTCAGGGAAATCTTCGTTAGCTTTTGATACATTATATGCGGAAGGACAAAGGCGATATGTCGAATCCTTGTCTTCCTATGCTAGGCAGTTTTTAGGACAGATGGAAAAACCAGATGTCGATAGTATAGAAGGATTATCTCCGGCAATTTCTATAGATCAAAAATCAACAAATAGAAATCCACGATCAACTGTGGGTACGGTAACAGAGATTTATGATTATTTTAGATTGCTATATGCGAGAGTTGGTATTCCCCATTGTCCTCAATGTGGAAAAGAAATAAAAAAACAATCAATAGATCAAATTGTAGACAGCATATTAGAATTGGAAGAAGGAACAAGGATTCAACTATTGGCTCCGGTAGTAAGAGGTAGAAAAGGGCAACATACGAAGCTTTTAGAGCAATCTAAGAAAAGTGGATATGTTAGAGTCATGATTGATGGCAATTTATATGAGCTATCTGAAGAAATTACTTTGGATAAAAATATAAAACATACGATTGAGATTGTAATAGATAGGCTCATAGTGAAGAAAGGTATAGATAGAAGATTATCGGATTCTATTGAAAGCGTAATGAAACTTACTGGAGGGCTCTTAACAGTTGATGTTATTGATAAGGATAGATTAGACTTTAGTCAGAACTTTTCATGTATTGATTGTGGTATTAATATAGACGAAATTGAACCTAGGATGTTTTCCTTTAACAATCCATTTGGTGCTTGTCCGGAGTGTCATGGATTAGGTTATAATATGAATTTTGATCCCGAGCTTATTATCCCCAATTCTCACCTAAGTATTTCGGGTGGGGCTATTGTTGCGCCTGGTTGGGCAGCTTCATCGACGGGAGATAGTTATGTTCGAGCCATGTTTGAAGCACTAGCAAAAAAGTACAGTTTTAGCTTGGACATACCATATATTGATCTTCAAGAGGATATTAAGAATATGCTTATGTATGGTACTAAGGGTGATAAAGTAACTGTGAATTATTCGACAGAAAGAGGTTCGGGCGCTTACGAGATGCAGTTTGAAGGAATCGTACATAGCCTAGAACGTAGATATAAAGAAACCTCATCTGACTATATGCGACAAGAATATGAAACTTATATGACAAACAATCCATGCTTTATATGTCATGGTGAAAGATTGAAGCCTGAAGCATTGGCAGTAAAAATTGGTGATCATAACATTGCTCAAGTGACGAAAATGTCGATATTAGAAATTAAGAACTTCATTGATTTTCTTGATTTAACCCCAAGACAAAAGATGATTGGGGAACAGGTAATTAAAGAAATTAGTGCGCGTATTACCTTTTTAGTTGATGTAGGACTGGATTACTTATCTCTTTCTAGATCAGCAGGGACACTATCAGGTGGAGAAGCCCAAAGAATAAGACTGGCTACTCAAATTGGTTCTGGTCTTGTTGGCGTTGTATATATTTTAGATGAACCATCTATTGGTTTGCATCAAAGAGACAATGGCAGATTACTAACTACATTAAAACGACTAAAAGATTTAGGAAATACATTAATCGTAGTTGAGCACGATGAAGATACAATGTATCAAGCAGACTGCATTGTGGATATTGGTCCTCATGCAGGGGTTCATGGTGGAGAAATAGTTGCCTTTGGTACTGCAGAAGAGATTATGAAATGCGAAAACTCAATCACAGGAGATTATTTAAGTGGTAGAAGAAAAATTGCGATTCCTGCAGAACGGAGAAAACCGAATGGTAAATGGTTATCAATCATTGGTGCAGAGGAAAACAACTTAAATGGTGTTGATGTTAGTATCCCACTTGGTATTTTAACTTGTGTTACAGGAGTTTCTGGGTCAGGTAAGAGCTCTCTTGTGAATGAAATATTATATAAAAGACTTGCGAGAGACTTAAATAGAGCAAAACAGAAACCTGGGAAACATGAAGATATGAAAGGTCTAGAGTATTTAGATAAAGTAATTGATATTGACCAATCTCCAATAGGAAGAACACCAAGATCTAATCCATCGACCTATACAGGAGTTTTTGATCATATTAGAGATATTTTCACAATGAGTTCTGAAGCCAAAATGAGAGGTTATAAGAAGGGGAGATTTAGTTTTAATGTCAAAGGTGGCAGATGTGAGGCTTGTAGTGGAGATGGTATCATCAAAATAGAAATGCACTTTCTACCAGATATTTATGTTCCTTGTGAGGTTTGTCAAGGTAAAAGATACAATAGAGAGACACTGGAAATTAAATATAAAGGGAAATCTATTGCTGATGTATTAGATATGACAGTTGAAGAAGCTTTAGAATTTTTTGAGAGTGTTCCCAAAATAAAAAACAAATTAGAAACCCTAAATGAAGTGGGATTATCGTATATTAAGTTAGGTCAACCCTCCACAACCTTATCAGGTGGAGAAGCACAACGAACAAAGTTAGCCACAGAATTAAGCAAAAGAAGTACTGGTAAAACGATGTATATCTTAGATGAGCCAACGACAGGACTTCATTTTGAAGATGTCAATAAATTAATTACTATATTACAACGATTGGTTCATAACGGTAATTCAGTATTGATTATAGAACACAATCTTGATGTAATTAAAACGGCAGATTATATTATTGATTTAGGCCCAGAGGGTGGAGATAGAGGTGGTAAAATTATTGCTATAGGAACTCCAGAAGAGGTAGCACTAGTTGAGGCATCCTATACGGGGCAATTTTTGAAAGAAATATTAAGGAAGGGTAAATAGAAAAAATATTAACCTCTATAAAAAAGCTAAATTTTGAAATTGTAATGCAATTGACATAAAATAGTTAAATAAACTTAATAATAGAGAAGAAAATAGGAATAAGGGCCTAATGAGATTTATTTGAAAGCTGTTATACTATACTCGAGGGATTTTAAAATAGTTAAATTTTGGTATATTCGAGTAATATATCGCGCAATTAAATCTAAGGAGGTATTTTTGATGAAGTTAAAAAAGAGATTAGTAGTATTTTTAGTAATGACAATCATGGTTTTTAACACCTTTGGGGTTCAAGCTACGAATAACAAACACAATGAAAATAACGGCAAGTTTAAAGATGTAAAAGACGATCACTGGGCACGAGAATACATCGAGCTTATGACAAAGTATGGTATTATTAATGGTTATGATGACAAATCCTTTAAACCTGAATCTGCGGTTTTCAGGGGAGAATTTGCAAAAATGATGGTATTGACCATGCAATTAGATCTAATCAATCCTGGAACAGGAACATTTGAAGATGTAAAAAAAGGTGATTGGCTTTATAAACACGTGGAAACAGCCAAGCCATACTTAACAGGATTCGAATTAAATGGAAAGTATTATTTTAAACCATCACTACAAGCTCAAAGAGAGGATATGGCAGTAGCAATTGTCAAAGGCCTAGGAATTGAGGCGGATAAAACGGACATGAGTGTATTAAGCACATTAAAAGATGAAAATAGTATTTCACCTATGTTAAGAAAGTATGTTGCTGCAGCAATCAATGAAGGAATAATGGTTGGAGATGATAATAAATACTTTAATCCTAAACAAACTTTAACTAGAGCAGAAGCTGCAACCTTATTAGCAAGATTAATTATTGAAAAAAAGGTAGTATTTGACGAAACAAAGATTGTTATAGACGATACATCAGTATCAACAAAGAAGCCTGTATTAACAGCAAAGACTGAAGGAAGTAAAATTGTTCTTGATTGGTCTAATGTTGAAGCAAGCGGATTTAACTACTATAAAGTAGTACTATCAAAAGGTGATTCAACTCCTTCTTATCCCGATAACGGATATGCAAAAGCTATTAGTAGCGTAACAACTTCCGGATGTGAATTAAAAGATGGAGACACCTATAATGGTGGCGACTTAGGCGGAGCAATTAAAGCGGGTCAAACATATTATGCAAGCATAACGGCAGTATATGGAGACCAAAAATATACAAGTAATGTAATTACAATAAAGATTCCAGGAACAAGTGAAGCAGCAGCTCGAACAACGACTTTATCCTCTGCAGTTCAAGGCGATAAAATTGTTCTTGATTGGTCTAATGTACCGGCAACTGGATTTTCTTACTATAAAGTTGTGCTTTCCAAAAGTGATTCAACCCCTTCTTATCCGAGTAATGGTTATGCAAAGGTTATTACGAGTGCAACTACCTCTGGATGTGAATTAAAGGCCGGGGAAACCTATAATGGAGGCGACTTAGGCGGTTCAATTAAAGCAGGTCAAACGTATTATGCAAGTATCACAGCAGTATATGGAGATCAAAAATATACAAGCAATGTTGTTACCATAACCATTCCAGGAACAACCGATGCTACTATAAAAGCTAGAACAACAATTTTATCATCATCAATCCAAGGAGATAAAGTTGCTCTTGACTGGTCCAATGTTGCAGCCACTGGATTCACCTACTATAAGGTTGTTCTTTCTAAAAGTGATTCAACCCCTTCTTATCCAGATAATGGTTATGCGAAGGTGATTACGAGTGTTACAGGCTCTGAGAGTAAAATCGGTGCTGGAGACACATATAGTGGTGGCGATTTAAGCGGATCAGTTAAAGCAGGGGAAACATATTATGCAAGCATTACTGCAGTATATGGTGATCAAAAATATACTAGTAATGTAATTACCATTAAAATCCCTGGAACAAGTGAAGCTGTTGTAAAAGCAAGGACTACTGCTTTAACTTCTTCAATTCAAGGAGATAAAGTTGTTCTTGATTGGTCTAATGTCGAAGCAGCAGAATTCTCCAATTATAAGGTTGTTCTTTCTAAAAGTGATTCAACCCCTTCTTATCCAGAAAACGGTTATGCTAAGTCCATTACCAGTGTAACTACCTCAGGATGTGAAATTAAGGCAGGGGACACATATTATAGTGGTGATATAAGTGGTTCAGTAAAAGCGGGCGAAACTTATTATGCGAGTATAACAGCAGTATATGGAGATCAAAAATATACCAGCAATGTAGTCACAATAAAGATTCCGGGAATAAATGAAGAAACTGCAAGAACGGCAGTTTTAACCTCCTCTACAGTAGATGGCAAAATTAAGTTGGCATGGACAAAAACTGATGCGACTAAATTTACTCATTATAAAGTTGTGTTATCAAAATATAACACAAGTCCTAGTTATCCGGATGATGGATATGTTGCTGTTATTTCTGATAATGAAAATATTAACTATGTCCTTGTTGCAGGAACGGACTATCAAGGTGGGGATGTAGAAACGATTACATCTGGTCAAACCTATTATGCAACAATCACATCAGTATATGAAGATGGAAAGTATACGAGTAATGTTATAACGATTACTATTCCATAAATAAAACATATAGGATGGCTATAGTTTATGCTATAGCCATTTTTTGTTGGATTTTTATTTCATAATTTATAAAGATAGTCTATAATTAATAGTGTATTTGAGTGAACTTAAATATTGGGGAATAATCCTACAAAATATTGCATGAAACTAGAGAAATGCTTAAAATATGGTAGTAAATTACCATACAAAAAATGTAAATTATTCTGTATAATGAGTAGTATATGGATTAAGATGACTTATAGTATAATAGATGGTATATAAGGAGAGTAAAGATATGGAAAGAATTGGGACGGATTTAATAGATATGGAAAGAATTATGAATGGCATTGAAGGGATTAACGCTACAAAAATCATCTACAATGACTATAATGAAATAGAGGAAATACATATTATTGCTGATCAGAATAGAGGAGCTAAACAAATATCCCGAGATATTCAATCCTTACTCATTGCAAAGTTTGATATTAAAGTTGATCATAAAAAAATTAGTGTCGCACAAATCAGTTCCGAGGAAAAAGGAGAAAAAAGCCATAGATTCTCCATTGGAGCAATTGGATATTGCCAAGTAGACAATTTGGTAGAAATAAAAGTAATTCTAAAAAAAGATGGCAAAGAATTTGAATCTACAGTAAAAGGTGCAAATTCTAGAAACAATATATACCGTTTATTTGTACAAGCCACAATAGAATGTGTTCATAATTCACTAGGAATAAACGACATATTTATTGTTGAAGACATTGTGAAGGTAATCGTTGCCAAGCAAGAAGTAGTAAATATTGCAATTTCATTTATATCTAGAGATAGAGAGGAGCTTCTTGTCGGTTGTGCAATACTTAAAAAAGATGATTATGAAGCCATAGCCAAAGCTACTCTGGATGCTGTTAATAGAAAAGTGGTACAACTAGCTATGTAATATTTTTTAGGTCGGTTTTATTTTCATTGATTCATTAGCGAAGCGATATAGCATGCTATCATTAGCGAAGTAGCAGAGCCTGATTAAAAGGAGGCTATATCAAATGAAAACTAAAGCAATCGCACTATTAATGACAATATTATCTTTATTATTGGCATCTGGCGCAACACATAGCTGGAGATAGTTTATAGGCCGACCTAAATTATATATAAGGAGATAACATGATGGAAAAAACGTCATTAAAATTAAAAGTGTACATATCCTTCATTCTTCTGTTAGGAATCTGTTCAGTTATTTTAGGATTTGGTTATTTAACGCGTGAAAACATAACTACATTGTTATTTTTTACAGTATTAGGTATTATCGCAGAATCAGTTGCCATAAGAATGAGTAACGGTATAGCGATTTCAGTAAGTCTTGGGGTAGGTCTATCGGCAGTATTAATATTTCAATCACCTGTCGTATGTATCATATCATTTTTTTCAATGCTTCTTTTCTTTGAATCTGTTGATGGTAAAGTAATCCATATATTTAATAGTTCTATCATTAAAAGACTATTTAGTGGTAGTGCATTTGCAATATCTTTATTTTTTGCAAATGTTGGTTATGATATTTCAACTAAATTATTCTGGAAATTTCAATTTCAAGGCTACAATATTATTGGTATTTTGATGATTATTTTAATATTTAGCATATTAGATACGGGTATTTTTTTGACACTTATATCTTTAATCGAAAACAAAACTATTCATAATGTCGTAAATGAAGAAACATGGTTAGCTCTGTTAGTAGACTTCATAGCGATTACACCACTTGGTGTTATAATTGCTGTAATTTTTAGCAATTACGGTATGTTTGCAGTTGCGCTTTTTTTCGGACCATTGTTATTAGCGCGTTATTCGTTTAAGCTTTATATAGATATGAAAAGAATGTATTCAGAAACAATTGTGGCATTGTCTAATGCTATTGATGCCAAAGATCAATATACATGTGGGCATTCCCATAGAGTGGCGGATTATGCAGTAGAAATAGCAAAACATATGGGTTTAAATGAAACTCAAATTGATAAAATCCGTACAGCTGCCATATTACACGATATTGGAAAGATTGGGATTGATGATATTATACTGAATAAACCAGGTAAACTGGAAGAAGTAGAATATGTTGAAATAAAAAAGCATCCAGAAATTGGTGCTAACATACTTATGCAAGTTGCGAACTTATCAGAAGTAGCGATGATCATTAAACATCATCATGAACGGTATGATGGTTTGGGTTATCCCGAGGGTATTGGAGAAGATTTGGTACCAATCGAGTCGTACATTATATCGGTTTCTGACGCTTTTGATGCGATGACATCAGACAGACCTTATAGAGCAGCTATTGATAATGATGTTGCAATACGAATTATTATTAGTGAATCGGGAAAACAATTTAAGCCAGAAGTCGTTAAAGCGTTATTGCAATACATCGATTATAAGGAGGAACATTTGGTTTATGCTAGTTGAAGCACTTTGTATACCCCTGATTATCGGTAAGTTAAGAGGCGGAAATTTAAAAAATCTATTAAATATTCAAGTGAAAATGTGGTGGCTCATTACTGTTGCGGGATTCGTTGAATTTTTGTCATCTTTTGTTAGAATGCAAGAGATTGGCTCTATTTGGCGAGTAATTGATGAAAATATTTTTTGGATTCATTTGATATGTTATAGTTTATTAATCTTTGTATTGATATTAAACCGGAATCAGAAGGGTTTTGTTTTACTCTTGATAGGTACCATATTAAACTTTAGTGTGATTATGGTTAACGGAGGTAGAATGCCTGTTGAGATTGGATCTGTTGAACATTTGATGTCAGCAGAGACAGTAGAAGCACTTAAATTAGGAAAAGATCTCACCCATACGGTTTTAAATGAATCTACTAGATTGAGGTTTTTAGCAGATGTTATACATTTACCCAAACCATACCCCTTCCCAAAGAGTCTCAGCATTGGAGACCTATTTTTAATTGGAGGGGTTTTTAGATTAATTCAAGCATCAATGGTAACTAAGGCAACAAAGGCTAAATAAACTTTTCAAAATTAGGCTGGAAGAATGTATTTAAAATACAAAGCATTATGGTATAATGAAAAAGATCAAATTAATTATTAGCAAGGAGTTGAAGATATTGGGTGATAGAAAGCCAATACATATTTTCGGACATCTTAATCCAGATACGGATTCAATATGTTCTGCGATAGCTTATGCGTACTTAAAGAATAGGATAGATCCAAGTATGGAATATATTCCTGCAGCATTAGGGATGGTTAATGAAGAAACGGGATATGTACTAAAGTACTATGGCGTTGAAGAGCCTAAAGTTATTTCTCATTTAAAGCCACAGGTGCTGGATATTGAGTTTATGGAAAGTACATGTGTTCATGAAATGGACTCGTTAAAAAAAGTATTGGAAGCTATCATCGGACAAGTGGGTCGTTCGGTACCTGTTGTTGATGATAGTGAAAGATTAATTGGTATAGTATCAATCTCAGATGTAGTACCTATGTTGCTTTCCACAAATAATAGTTTTGATATGAAGAAAGTAAAAATTCCTATAAAAAATCTAATAGAAATCTTAGAGCTTACCCTTCAAAAGGGGAGAATAGAAGAACAATTTATTCAAGGTAATATTTACATGTGCAGTGAACTATCGAAAGAGCAGGATATTACAAGTAATGATATAATACTCTGCAATAAAAAAGAACTTAAATTGGCTAATAAACGTGTGTTTGGAGCGGGTTATATTGTCGTTTGTGATACAAATGATGAAACTCCAAGTATCAGTGAAGATTATAATGGCGTTGTTTTTACATCACCCAAAAGTGTTTTTGAAATAATACAAAATATTATACATGCACTACCGATTTCATCAATTGTAAAAAAAGATCAACTGGAATATTTCACAACCTATGAAACGATTGATGATGTTAAGAAAAACTTTTTAACTTCAAAGTATAGAAGATTTCCAGTTGTAGATGAAGCTGGTTTTATCAAGGGCATGATTTCTAGAAGTAATTTAATGGAAGTTGAACAAAAAAAGGCAATTTTAGTAGATCACAATGAAAGAGGACAATCAATAGAAGGAATAGAAAATATAACGATTGTAGAAGTAATTGATCATCATAGGGTAGCTGATATTCAGACCATTTCCCCTTTATACTTTCGTGTTGAACCAGTAGGAAGTACTTGCACAATTGTAGCCAAAACATTTGAGGAAAACAATATAAAAATACCAAAACAGATTGCAGGTATATTGTTAAGTGGAATTTTATCTGATACTTTGGTTTTTAAATCTCCAACCTGTACAGAAATTGATAAGGTAATGGCTGAAAAGCTAGCAATGATATCAGGGGTAAACATTTATCAATATGGTATGAAGATGATTACCAAAGGTGAAAAGCTGCAAGATAAAGAGCCCGAACAAATTATTACAGGTGATATGAAGAGGTTTACATTTGGACAATATAAGGTTGTAATTTCTCAAATAAATACGGCGGACTTTGCAGGATTATATCAAATGTATCCTAAAATTCTTGAAGCAATGGAAGCAAAATGTAAATTAGATGGGCTGGATCTAGCAGTTCTCATGGTTACTAATATTGTTGTTGGTGGAACTGAGGTTATTGCCACAGGTGAAGCAAGATGGATTGCTGAAAATGCCTTTAATATGACGAAAAGCGATGAAAGCATCTTTTTGAATCAAACCTTTTCTAGAAAAAAACAAATCGTTCCCAAGCTTATGAAAGCAGCACAACTATAAGGGATAAGAGAAATTTAATAGGTATCATATAAATGAGCTCAGCAGGAGATTAAATCTAATGCTGAGCTTTTGTGTTCAAGGAATGTCCAGAATGACTCTATGTGTATGAGATTGGTAGAAAGTGCTAATACTAAGTAAAAATGCAAAGGATGATTATATGACTGGAAAAGATTTGCAAGAGAACATAGCTTATTTTAAAAGACGTTTCAAATCTGATTCTACGGTTATCTTTAGAGATCTTGAAAGTGACTGTGGACAGATAAAAGGTTGTTTGATCTTTATTAAGGGCATGATTAATCATGAAATCATCAGTCGAAGCATCATTTTGCCGATTCAAAGACTAAATCTTGAAAAGAAACAACATAATAGCGACATCCTATCTTTCTTGAAGAAAAGAATTATTACTGCGGATGAGATACAGCTCGTCACAGAGACAGAGTTCATTGTAAAGAGTCTACTATATGGAGATACTCTGCTGATGATAGATGGGTATTCTGCCTGCTTATTGATTCAAACCAAGGGGTGGGAAAAACGAGGTATAAACGAACCAGATACCGAACGGGCGATATTAGGATCAAAGGAGGCTTTTACAGAGTCAATTGTAACCAATTTAACCATGATAAGAAGAAGAATTATCGATTCGGATCTGAAATTTGAAGCCATGGAAGTTGGAACGGTTACAAGGACGAAAATTTTCATGATATATTTGGAAAATGTGGCACCACAAGAATTGATTGATGAAATAAAAACAAAAATAAACTCCATAAAAATAGACGCTGTGTTAGATTCACAGTACATCACAGAGTGTATTTCTAATCAACCCTTATCTATTTTTAGAACGGTAGGGCTATCAGAAAGGCCGGATGTGATTACTGCTAAACTACTAGAAGGAAGAGTAGCAATAGCTTGCGATGGAACACCAGAATTAATTTATGGACCTTACTTATTTTATGAGCAATTTATGGTGAATGAAGACTATTACAATAATTATATATTTTCTTTTATAAATCGAGTATTAAGGATTTTTGCTTTCTTAGTTAGTACAAGTATACCGGCAATTTATATTGCACTCATTAGCTTTCATCAACAAATGCTACCGAGGGAGATCTTTATGAGTATATCAGCCTCGAGAGAAGGCGTTCCTTTTCCCTCATTTTTAGAAGTATTTTTATTGCTAATGACCTTTGAATTAATTAGAGAAGCTGGAACGAGATTACCTAAGAATATAGGTAATGCAATAAGCATTGTTGGAGCCCTTATCTTGGGAGAAGCAGCAGTAGGTGCTCAAATTGTCAGTGCTCCGGTTGTTATAGTTGCTGCGCTAACAGGCATTACAAGTATAATGTTGACGCAAAATATTCATTCATTAATGGTCATACGGTATGGGTTATTAAGCATTTCGGGAATATTTGGAATGTATGGATATATTTTTGGAGTTATGGTGCTATCTATTTATTTGTTAAGCTTAAACAGTTTTGGAGTGCCATATATGACCTTTATTTATAATATGCGAGTCAATAACGATTCGATTTTTCGAAAACCGTTTCAATACAATAGGAACAATGTAAGAACATTGTTAAAGAGAAGTAAAAATGAGGTAACAGACAAGTGAAAAAAGTTATTTTAATAATACTCCTAGTACTTGCTACAGCACTTGAGACAACAAGTTGTGATTATAAACCAATAGAAAATATACCGATGGTTATAGGCTTAGCAGTTGATCCCATAGAAGATGGATATAGATTAACAGCAAAGGTAGTAATACCGGCAGGAAGTTCAAATGATGGCAGTATCAGTGAGGAGATATTTATTCAATCTAGTGGAAAAACGATGTTTGATGCTGTGAGAGATTTCATTATGAAAGAAGGGCAAAAGGTGTTTTGGGGCCAGCTAGAATTCATGGTGATCAATGAAACCATTGCAGAAGAAGATATAACGGGAGTTCTTGATTTTTTTATTAGAGATAACGAAGTAAGAGAAAATATTTGGCTATTAATTTCCGATAAAGAATTAAAGGCAGAAGAAGTATTGATGGCAAGCTTTAGCGAAAAAAAACTTCAATTTTACATTTCAGATGCTTTAAAAAACATAGATTATGTATCGAAATACAGCACAATGAGTTTGATTGATTTTAGTAAAATCTACAGTGACAAGGGCAAAGAGCAAGTGCTCCCATTCATTAAAATTGAAATAAGCCTTGGACAGAAACGAATTATACTAAATGGAGGAAGTGTTTTCAAAGATAATAAAGCCGTAGGTCGGCTTGATGGCAAAGAAATGCAACGATATAGAATGTTATTGGGAGAGAATGCTGGAATTTATGTGATTGATTATAAAGAAAGCGGTAATGAATCTAAAATATCTTTAGAGATTGGTGATACAAAAAGTAAAGTGCGTATTCAAAAAAAGGATGGGAAGTATGTTATCACGGTACAATTAAGCATTATTGGTGTAATAGGAGAAATTGAGGATAATCGGGTTAAAATATCCACAAAAGAAAAATTAGAGGAGTTTAAAAAACATGCTGAAATTCAGTTGGAAGAGGAGCTTGCTGCCTTCATAATTAAAATTCAAAAAAACTTTGGTAGTGACATATTTGGATTTGGTGAGAAATTTAAAAATAAATATCCAAAGGTTTTTAAAGAATTAGAAGATAACTGGAATGAGGTCTTTTCCTCTTTAAATATCGAGGTTGAAGTTAAAGTAAGTATTACAGGAACGGCTCAAAATAAACAGCCGCTTTATAAGGAAGATTAATATGACATTAAGTACATGGGTAATGTTCACAGCGATTGGTTTGTTGGATTTTTTTTGGAATTTAAAAAAAATGAGTAAAAAAGATTTGAGGCTCTATATATTCATTTTTCTTCTCTTTCAAATTTTATATGTCCTAGTAAGTATGGATAAGATACCCCATCACTTTGCTAGTATTGTTAAGGTATGGTAAAGGAGAAAAGTTTATGGCGCAAAAACTGTCACAAAAGCAAGCAGTAAGTATAGTGGTTATGTTTATAGTAGGAACTGCTATGATTTCTGGCGTCGCTAAAACAGCAGAAGAAAATGCATGGATATCCATTATTTTGGCTGCAATCATTAGTAGCCCAATATACTTGATTTATGCGAATTTACTCGAAAGTTTTAAGAATAAAAATATTTATGAGATCTGTGAAATAGTTATGGGTAAAATCATAGGGAAGATTGTTTCAATTATTTTTACCTTCAATGGTATTTATCTTTCAGCTATTTTGATTAGAAAGGTTGCAGAATTTATGAACATTACGGGACTAGATGGAACCCCGATTATGATGATTATTCTTTTGATCGTTCTGGCAAGTGTTTATATGATGAAGAAGGGCATTGGTGTTTTTGGAAAGTGGTGCCAGTTTTATTTTAACATTGTCATCATCGTTGTTGTATTTGAAGTTGTTTTATTAACTCCAATCAGGGAATTGGATGCGTTGTATCCAGTTTTATATAATGGTATGAAACCAGTATTAGAGAGTACAACATATCTTATTGGATTTCCAATGATACAATGTGCACATTTACTGAGTTTTATAAATGAACTTGATGAAAAAGCATCCTATAAAAAGGTTTTTTTGTACGGACTATTGATATCAACGTGTATATTGATTATCGTAACAGTTGATAATATAACCGTTTTAGGACCAACAATGTTTTCTTCAGCCTATTATCCATCCTATTTAACATTTAGACAATTAGCAGTTGGGGATTTTTTAAGAAGAATAGAAATTCTTTCAGTACTAATGTTTTTGATCGTTGGTTTTGTCAAGTATACTTCATCACTATTTTCTGCTGTAATTGGTTTAAAACATGTATTTAATCTACAAACCTATTACTTTACAGTTGTGCCTGTTGCCTTCATATGCTCAATTTTGGCGTTTATTGCTTATGAGGATAGTATAGAAGTAGATACAGTAATTAATAAAATATATATGCCCTACTCCCTTGTTATTAATGCGTGTGTACCAATCATCATTTATATAACTTATTTAATCAGACGAAAACTATCCCTTATTCATGCTCAAAGATAGTTTGCGTCTGATATGCAGAAAGTTTTTATTTGCGGTTTTAAACGGATAAATCAACATGTTGGATCGTTCCGGCGGTACCATCTTCTCTTAAGAAAATACTTGTTTGTTGAATCTTCCCTAGCAGGTTATTAGAAACATCCTTCAATTCATATTCGCTTTGAATTGCATTTAAGTATATAGCACCGATGCCTTTTTGGCCAATGGCAAATAATTGATCATTTCCGTCCTCGTCCTTAGTCCATATTTGTAGCTTCTCATAAATAGGATCACTTTCGTCAATCCAATTATTTCCATCGATATCAAAGGCTCTAAGTTCCATAAAACCATTTCCAGTTTGTGGACCAAATAGCTCACTGCCATTGTTGATTTTGCCATCGTTATTTTTATCAAAAACAAGGAACCCGCTTCCCGATTTTACGAAAGAAAGATTTTCATCTTTGCCATCATTGTCTAAATCAAAGCTTATTTTTTGATTGCTTAAATTTGCGGCTGCTCCGTCGTAATTAATAATAAGAGGGTCAATAAGGGCGTCTCCAGCTTTAAAGCTTACATGACTCTCAGTTGAATAGGTTCTGCTCATGCTAAGACTAATATCTAGTTTAATTGCTTTTCCATCACTAGTTCTGACAATACCTCTTGCATCAAAATCTAAGGTCGAAGCCTCGGAGTAGCTTTCATGTTTCTGGTAATTGATTCCCCATCCTTGCCTTTGAAGAGGTTGCCCTTGGCTCTGTACTTGAATCTTAGGAGCACTGTAGGTTCCTGGTGTAGGTGACTGGATTTTGTGAAAGGCTCTGGGTATATGGAACTTGAATTTTTTTCCTGTCAATGCTTCGAGGAGCTTGTTTAATAGATTGATTTTTTTTTCATCCTCTGGGGTAAGTTCAAATAGATATTCTTCTTCGACTACACTTGCTGAAGAGAGTGTTGCACTTTGTATATCCTCAAGGAAAGTTTTCAATGCATGATTTAACTCATTGGGAATATCACCATGAGCAGTTGGCGATTTGGCATCTACCCAAGAGTTAAGCTGTTCCATTGAAGAATATGTTTTTGTTTGTGTTGATAAGGTTGACATAGCAATATTAGAACTTTCAATCTTCATTTTATCGCCTCCGAATCTAGGATTGAATGGTAAATATTATATCGGCATAATTTACTAAAAAAATTAAATACGTTACATAATTATTGAAATATTAGAGGAAATATATGAGAAAGTTGAGTTAAAACTGCCGATTTACTTACATTATCATTGTATTTGTAAATATTTTCCTCTATAATAATAGATATAAATGAGAAACTCATTAGGAGGACTAAATAGTGTTTGAGAATATTATATTTGCAAACGATTTTATCCAAATTATACTAGAAGAAGAGCAAATATTTATTAAGGTTCTAAAAAAGGATTATCCGATTCAAGCCTTAAATGAAATATTAATAGAATTTCCAAGGATTTCAATCACTAATTTTGTTGCTTTAAAATCAGCATTGATGAATTGTTTGTCATCACCAATTAAAATTGGAGAGTTGAAGCCAAAGCTAGAATTACTCGTCAGCAGTGATAAGATGCTAGCGCAAGGATATATTCGCTTGACTCAAAATGAGTTTAATGAATGTAATAAAAAGCAATTAGTTGGAGAAATTATAGATTTAGCAGTGAATAAAGAAATTTCATTTGGAATAGATATTCAAAGAGTGATTGATGATCTCAAACCTATGGAGAAGTTTGATGTTGCAATTGGAACCGTACCCATTCCTGGGGAAGATGCATCTGTTACAATGTATGAAGTGAAAAAGACAGAACCATTGTTATATCAAGACGGAAAGGTTAATCATTATGAACTTAATCTGATTAACAAGATTGAAAAAGGCGATTGGCTAGGAGAGAGGATTGATCCGAAAGATGGAGTTTCTGGTACTAACATTTTTGGGGAAGAAATTGAAGCTACATTAGGTAGACAAGAAAAGTTAAGATATGATAAAGCAACAGTCGATGCTATCTATGACATTGATAAAGGTATCACTACCTTAATTGCAAAAAGAACAGGAGCAGTAGTATATGATCAAGATGCAATTAGTGTAAGTAATTTTATAGAAATTACGGGAGATGTATCGTTTAACACGGGAAACATTGATTTTGATGGTTTTGTCGATATTAAAAAATCTGTTGATGATAATTTTTCTGTTAGAGCAATTAATGATATTCAAATATTAGGTGATATGGGTGTTGGTGGAGTTGACTTTATCGAAAGCAAACAAGGAAATATTTACATCAGGGGTGGAATTGCAGGTAAAAATAAAGCAAGGATAATTTGTCGAGGAGATCTATATACTAAGTTTGCAGCAGATTGCACCATCGAGTGTGAAGGAACAGTTAACATTGGTTATTATGCTATGAATTGTAACATTATTGCAAAGGAAGTGATATTAGAATCCGCAGCAAGCAAAATTATTGGTGGAAATATTGAAGCTATGGTAAAGGTTGAGGTAGGAGAATTAGGTAGTAAAGCAGGTGTTCCAACAAGAATTTTGATTCATGGATTTAACAGAACGAAGCTTAAGGAAGAATATGACCTTATGGGTCTTTCTATTGAAAGAACCAAAGAAAAAATTGAAGCACTTAAGAAAAGTTTATCTAGGTTTAAGGGAGAGGCTATAAATGTTGAAGAACAAACAAAATATGAAGCCCTTGAAAAAGAATACCTAGATGCAAAAAATAGCCTTACAACTCTATATGACCAAAGAAAACGATATATTTCTTATCTACATGCGAAAGGTGAAGGTGAAGTAAAGGTGAAACGAATCATCTATCCAGGAGCAGTTATTAGAATGAGAGAAGAGGTATTGCATATTAGAGAGGTAAGAACCATACAAACATCTTATTATATTGATGAAGGTCAAATCAAAGAGGACTAGACAATTAACTTGCAAATAACGTAGAAACGTGGTATGATAGATAGATTGTGATTTAGTAAGGTAAGAAAATCGGTTTCGCTGAGTAAAAAACCTCGATATATATATGCCACTTTTCAAATTGCCTAAGCAAAATATTGCTTACGGGCAAGAAAATCGGTTTCCCTGAGTCAAAATCTTCGGTATATATATGCCACTTTTCGAATTGCTGGTGCATAGCCTAGCAAATAAGAAAATCGGATTCACCGAGTTAAAACCCTCGTTAGTTATCTGCTGTTTTTCTATTAAAAGAAAATCGGCTGAGCTGAACTGAGCCCTCGATATCTATCAGCAGCTTTTAAATTGCTCATGCAGAGCATTCCTAGTAGCAAGAAAATCGGCTGAGCCGAATGAAACGCTCGCTACATGATCTGCAACTTTTTAAATAGCTTATACAGAACATTCCTAGTAAACAAAAAAGTGGCTTTGCCATTTTAAACAGATAGGATGTCAAGCCCCATGTATTGAGGACTTTCCTAGTCTATAAAATGTTAATAGCTACTAAATTATAAAATTAAAAAAAGTAGGATGGTAAAGAATGATTTTTAAAGAAATGAATGTGCAAGATGAAATAACAAGAGCAGTTGAGGATATGGGCTATACAGAGCTTACGACTATTCAGCTGCAAACGATACCACTAATATTAGAAGGCAATGACATCATCGGACAATCTCAAACAGGAACAGGCAAAACGGCAGCTTTTGTAATTCCTATTTTGCATAAAGTTGATATGCAAATAAAAAAACCTCAAGTTCTCATATTATGTCCAACAAGAGAACTATCTGTTCAAGTAGCCAACGAAGTAAGAAAGCTAACTAAATATTTACCAGGAATAAGGTCGGTTGCAGTTTATGGTGGAGAACCTATCAATAGACAAATAATGGCTTTAAGAAATGGAGCTCAAATTATCATTGGAACACCTGGTAGAACTATGGACCATATTAGAAGAAAAACAATAAGAGTAGAAGGCATTCACACCGTTATCCTTGATGAAGCAGATGAAATGCTAAAAATGGGATTCAGAGAAGATATTGAAATCATTTTAAGTGATATCAATGAGGATCGCCAAACGATATTGTTTTCAGCTACTATGCCAAAGAGTATATTAGATATTACGAATAAATATCAAAAAGACCCAAAACTGATTAAAGTAAAATCAGGTGTAATGACTGCGGATACAATCGAACAAGAGTATAGCGCTGTATCAGGTAAGCATAAAACAGAAGCATTATGTAGAATATTAGATGTGAACAAGCCTACAAGATGTATCGTATTTTGTAATAAGAAAAAAACAGTAGATGATGTAGCGGATGCACTACAACTTAGAGGTTATACATCTGAAAAGATTCATGGCGATTTAAAGCAAGAATTAAGATTGAGTGTATTATCTAAGTTCAATGAAGGTATTGTAAAAATACTTGTAGCGACAGATGTTGCAGCTAGAGGATTAGATATTAAAGAAGTAGATTTAATCATAAACTTTGATGTTCCTGACAAAGAGGAATATTATGTTCATAGAATTGGTAGAAGTGGTAGAGCAGGAAGAAAAGGCCGTTCTATTACCTTAGTAACAAAACCAGAAAATAGACTGATTCAAAACATTATGCAATATACAAAAAAAAGTATTTCTAAGAATCAAATTCCAACCTTAGATGAGGTGAATGAAAGTAATATTGAAAACTTTCTTGAAACTGTAATGGAAATTGCTTCGGGAGAAAACTTAAAGAAATATGTTAAGATTCTTAGCCAAGTGGATAAAGAAAAATATTCTCTTGAAGAAATAGCAGCAGCACTCATTAAAATGAACTTAGAACTACATGATAAAACAGACTTAAATGACATAAATGTTCAATTTTCAGATGCAGCGAGAAGTACATCTTCAGCATACGGAAATAGAGAAGGTACAAGTGCACCAAGAAGTGCTGGCAGAAAACGCGGCGCCAAAGGTATGACTCGTATGTTCATTAACATTGGCAGAAAAGATGCAGTTAAACCTAATCATATTTTAGGTGCAATTATTGCTGAATTTGGAATTAGTGCAGATAAAGTTGGAGCAATTGATATATTAGAGAAGTTTTCTTTTGTTGATATAGACGAAGAAAGCGCAACTAGAGTATTGAAAAAAGTTAAGAGTCTAAAAATTAACAATAAGAAAGTTAATGTAGAGCTTGCAAATAGTTAAATAGTATTTATTTAGGAAGTGAAGGACATGTTTGACATTAATGAAGAGCTTAAAAAATTGCCCTTAAAACCAGGCGTGTATTTAATGAAGGATGAAAAGGACCATATTATCTATGTGGGGAAAGCCATTTTATTGAAAAATAGAGTGAGACAGTATTTTCGAAATTCTGCAAATCACACAGCGAAGATAAAAAATATGGTGGCTCAAATTAGATCTTTTGAGTATATTGTAACCGATTCTGAACTTGAAGCCCTTATTTTAGAATGCAATTTGATTAAGAAACATCGTCCAAAATATAATACGATGCTGAAGGATGACAAAATGTATCCGTACATTAAAGTCACTGTAAATGAAGCATATCCAAGAGTGATTTTCACTAGGACAATGCAAAAAGATAAGGCAAAGTATTTTGGTCCTTATGCAAGTGCGTTTGCTGCAAAAGAAACGATTGAATTAATGAGAAAAATATGGAGAATCCGTTCTTGTAATAGAAAATTGCCAGAAGACATTGGTAAAGAAAGACCATGTCTTTACTATCATATTGGGCAGTGTGATGCACCTTGTCAAGGGTACATTAGCTCCCAAGATTATAAAGCCAATATCGATGAGGTAGTTGGCTTTTTAAGTGGAAAATATGAGCCAATTACTAATATGCTTGAAGAAAAAATGCTTCAAGCTTCAGAAGATTTGGACTTTGAAAAGGCAGTAGAATATAGAGACCAGCTTACAAGTGTTAAGGCCATTGCACAAAAGCAAAAAATAATTAATTCGGCAATGGAAGATCAAGACGTTATTGCATTTGCAAAAATAGAACAGGAAGCGTTGGTGCAAGTATATTTTATTAGAAATGGCAAGATGATAGGAAGAGAACATTTTCATTTGAATGATGTTGAGGACTTATCGGGGACTGAAATCATTACTACCTTCGTAAAACAATTTTATTCTGGTACTCCATTTATTCCTAAAGAGCTTATCTTACAAGAAGAGTTGGAGGAGGCTTATATTATTTCACAGTGGCTTTCTGACAAGAGAGGCCAAAAGGTGTATATTAAAGTACCCCAAAAAGGGGAAAAAAATAAGCTGATAGAATTGGCTGCAAAAAATGCGATGTTATCATTGCAACAATTTGGCAACAATATGAAGCAAAAGGAAGTCAAGACGAAAGGTGCCTTAATGGAGCTAGCACAGCTCCTTGATTTTGAGGATTCGCTGATTAGAGTAGAAGCCTACGATATTTCAAATACCCAGGGTTTTGAATCGGTTGGTTCAATGATTGTATTTGAAGAAGGGGTTCCGAAAAGAAGTGATTATAGAAAGTTCAAAATAAAAAGTGTAATGGGACCAGATGATTATGCAAGTTTAGAAGAAGTATTAACCCGAAGATTTACGCGAGCGTTGGAAGAGCAAAAAGAAATTCTTGAAAAAGGCTTGGAATCTGGCTATGGGAAATTTACAAGACTACCTGACTTAATCCTTATGGATGGTGGCAAGGGTCAAGTTAATATAGCTCTCAGGGTTATGGAGAAAATAGGGTTAGAAATACCGATTTGTGGTATGATTAAGGATGATCATCATAATACACGAGGACTCATTTATCATGACCAAGAAATAGTTTTATCGAAACATTCTGAGGCTTTTAAGCTGGTTACAAGAATTCAAGATGAAGCTCATCGCTTTGCAATTGAATATCATAAAAAACTAAGAGCAAAAAACCAAGTTGCATCAATACTGAATACGATTGAAGGTATCGGCCCAACTAGAAGAAAAAATCTACTACTTCATTTTGGTTCAGTTGAAAAGATAAAGCATGCATCGGTTGAAGAATTAAACAAAGTTGATGCTATGAATAAAAAAACCGCAGAAATAGTCTATCATTTCTTTCATATAGAGCAAGAAAAATGACGGGATGAGTTTGATAATATTGTAAATATTAGAAATCTGAGTTATACTTATAGTACAATATGTTGATCGGGAAAATCATGGGAATTTCATCAATATCTTTCGATGGGAGGTATTTTATGAAAAAGAAAGTTGTTTTTTTAACAAAATGTAAGGTGGGAGATGTTATTGCGGAAGACCTTTATAATGGAGAAGGTATATTAGTTGCTCCCAGAAATACAGTGTTAAGTTCAAATAATATTAACAGATTGATAGAAATGGGCTTTGTAAATGCAGAAGTATTTACATCTAATGAATTGCATTCTCCAGAAGCGGAGGTGTTCACTAAGCATAGAGAGTACGTGATTAAGTATGAACACAAACTCAAAGGTGTAAAGGATATGTTAGCTGGAATTGCTACTGGAAATCCATTGAATTTACGAGCATTGGATCAAATATCAGATGCAGTATATTCTGACTATAAGAATAAAGATAGTATATTAAAATGCCTTTTGGAGATGAAGGAAACTGATAATTATACATATACGCACAGTTTGAATGTATCCCTTTATGCAATGCTTGCCAGTAAATGGTTGGGCTTAGGTGACGAAAAAACAAAAGAGTTGGTGAAGTGTGGACTGTTACATGATGTGGGTAAAATGAAAATCCCCCTAGAAATACTAAATAAAAAGCAAAAACTAGAAGATTGGGAATTTGAAGAAATAAAAAAACATTCAGTTATTGGATACAAGCTATTGGAAAATCTTTCGGATGTAGCACCTTGCATTAAGATGGTGATCCTTCATCATCATGAACGCATAGATGGTTCGGGCTATCCTTATGGATTATTGGGAGAGGAAATAGACTACTACTCAAAAGTTATCGCTGTTTGTGATGCATATGATGCGATTACTTCAACTCGTGTATATAAGCCAAGAAGAAACCCTTTTGATACCTTCAAGATTTTTGAAAATACAGGTTATGGACATTTCGACTATACGATTATGAATAATTTCCTGCAGCATATTGCAGTGTATTATATTGGATCCCAAATAGTATTAAGCAATGGTATGCAAGGAGAAGTAGTAAGTGTATTGCCAGGTAGTATATGTAATCCAATTATTAAACTTAACGATGAATATATCAATTTAAGTGAGAGATCAGAACTAAAGATTATTGATTTAAAGAAAAAGTAGTGCCATACTAGATTTCTTATGTTAGAATGGTATTAATTTCAAAGACATTAATGATGATCAACCGTGGAGGTATTTATTATGACTGCTGTACGTTTAATAGATATTATTGAAAAAATGAAGTTGACCAACTTATCACCCAATATATCCGTCGACAACATTAAAATTGGACAAACTGATGTAAATAGACCAGCACTTCAACTAGCTGGATTTTTTAACTATTTTGACTCTGAACGAGTCCAGATCATAGGGAAGGTAGAACATACTTACCTACAAACTTTAGAGCATGAAAGAAAAGTAGAAGTACTAGAAAAGTTGTTTTCTAGTAAAATACCATGCTTGATATTATCAAGAGAACTTGAACCAGTACAAGAAATTATTGATGCATCTGAAGCGCATCAAGTTCCATTGCTTCAAACCAATAAAGCGACCTCTTATTTTATGTCTGAATTAATTCGATATTTAAAGGTTGAGCTTGCTCCAAGAATATCCATTCATGGAGGTTTGGTAGATGTTTTTGGTGAAGGAATTCTCATCATGGGAGAAAGTGGAATTGGAAAAAGTGAAGCAGCATTAGAGTTAATCAAAAGAGGGCACAGACTAGTTGCGGATGATGTTGTAGAAATTGCAAAAGTATCCGATGATACTTTACTTGGTACATCTCCTGAAATTATCCGCTATTTAATTGAGTTACGTGGTATAGGTATCATAGACTGTAAAACATTATTTGGAGTTGAATCTGTTAAGGAAAGACATTCCATTGATTTAGTAATAAAGCTTGAGGATTGGGATCCCAAAAAAGAATATGACCGTTTGGGTTTAGAACAAGAATTCACGGAAATTTTAGGAAATAAGGTAATTTGCCATACGATTCCTATCAGACCAGGTCGTAATTTATCAATTATTGTTGAATCTGCAGCGATTAATCATAGGCAGAAGGCGATGGGTTATAATGCAGCTCAAGAATTAAATGATAGAGTTATGGGAAATTTACAGAAAAAAGCATTGGAAAAAGAACAACAATTATTAGAATAATTTGGAGGCTTATATGTATAGTATAGGAGTAGATTTAGGTGGAACAAATATAGCAGCTGCAATCGTTTCGAAGGATGGTAAAATAATTAAAAAAGCATCTGTCCCAACATTAAATGAAAGAAATGACGAAGCTATTGTTAAGGATATGGCACTGCTATGCTTGAAAATTGTAGAGGAAGCAAATATCTCAAAGGATGAAATACATTCTATTGGTATTGGTAGCCCTGGAATCGTAGATTCTCTTAAGGGAGAAATAGTATATGCTAACAACTTAAATTTTAAGAATTCACCTATAGCAAAAATATTTCAAAAATATTTTGATAAACCAGTATACTTAGAAAATGATGCAAATGCAGCAGCATATGGTGAATATATCAGTGGAGCAGGTTCCGTGTATAAGGACTTGGTTGCGATTACCCTTGGAACAGGAGTAGGTGGGGGCATAATCCTTGACGGAAAGATTATAGCAGGAAGCTATAATGCTGGAGCCGAGCTTGGGCATATTGTTATTTCAATAGATGGAGAATTATGTACCTGTGGAAGACATGGTTGTTGGGAAACGTATTCCTCTGCAACTGGTCTAATTAGAGAAGCAAAAAAAGCGGCTAAAAATAACCCGCAGTCCTTATTAAACAAACTAGTAGGAAATGACCTTGTTACAATGAATGCAAAAATACCCTTTGATGCAGCACAAGCAGGGGATATAGTGGCTCAAGAAGTAATAGATCAATACATTAAATATTTAGCGGTTGGCTTAGTGAATGTTATTAATATGATACAGCCTGAGATTATTGTATTAGGTGGGGGTGTTTCCGCACAAAGAGACAATCTACTCAAACCACTAAAGGAAAGAATTGTAAGTGAAATTTATGGTGGAGCAGAAGCTCTTAAAACAGAAATAAAAGTTGCAGAATTAGGGAATGATGCTGGAATAATTGGTGCATCTATGCTTTATAAGCTACATGTATAGAGTTATATAGATAGCAATAAAAAAGCGACTAGCTTTCATAGCGTAGTCGCTTTTATTGCTTACTAGTTAAGTTTTGCATAAGCAATTGGAAAAGCGGCAGAGGGGTAACTAAGATTTTAACTCAGCGTATAAATAACAAAGTTATTTAACGCGGCGTAGCCGATTTTCTTGTTATGACATTGAAATACGATTGTTTTACAATTTGATTTTTCTAATATCATCTTTTAAGCGGTTAATATCATTAATCCAATCTTCGATGTCATTTTCATGCTCAATTTCATCAGACAAAATTGTTGTAGCCATTTGATAAGTAATATGATCTTTGCCATTTGTGAATTCAGCAATTTGCTGATATCTTTCAATAGCACATCTTTCGCCTCTTAGGTTTTGCTCTAAAATAGCTTCGACATAAGGGTCTGTTGGCGCTTCATAAGCACATTTAGCAAACTTTGTCCAATCTTCAGGAGTAAGTACTGGTGTACCGCCAAGTTGAAGAATTCTTCCTACAACAAGCTCAGCATGTCCAAGCTCTTGTGTTGCATGCAATAGTAATTCAGGCTCTATTTCACTTCTCATAGGACCTTCCATTAATCTAGCACCAACCCAATATTGGTAATATGCTAACCATTCCTCAGATAAAGCTTCGTTTAGCATTTGTATTAATTCATCAACATTTAAATGTGAAATCTCTCTTCCTATTTTGCCCATTAAATACCTCTTTTCTTAGGGATTAACCCGAACTTTTGTGAATAGTCTTTTCTGTAGTTCAATGTCTAACAATTATAATTGTATCACATGCGAATGTTCAGTGGCAATATTTGTTAATATAATTTTATCCAAAGAATAGTCCTTGCAAAGAGTGAGTTTTTTTTGTAAAATGAAGAGAAGACCTATGTTTCATTCTATATCAGAAAGGAGAATTACAATGGACTATTATATTATATGGTTAATCATAATGGTTGTCTGTCTTATAGTTGAGGCGCTCACATTGGGACTTACAACGATATGGTTTGCAGGTGGGGCCTTTGTAGCTATGATTCTTTCGTTTTTAGGAGTTCCTATTGGTATTCAGATTGCTGCATTTCTGGTTATCTCCATAGCTTGTCTGTTTTTTATTTATCCAATTGTGAAAAATAAAATCCGACCAGGCAAAGAAAAAACCAATTATGAGAAAGTAATTGATAAAATAGGTGTAGTCACCGAAACAATCGACAATATGAATGCCCATGGACAAGTAAAGGTAGATGGTCAAATCTGGAGTGCTAGAACTACAGATGGTGGTGTTGTTGAAGTAGGTAATATGGTTATGATCCAGGAAGTAATAGGTGTAAAACTAATCGTTAAAGGAATTTAACCGAATGCGTAGGTTTTGTAACATTGACAAAGTGAGAGGAGCAAAAAAATGGGACCAGAGATATTTATATTATTTTTTTTAGTACTAATATTTATTTTTATTACAATTGCTAACATTAAATTTGTACCCCAGGCACATGCATATGTAGTTGAGAGGTTTGGAGCCTTTCAGGCAACTTGGTCAGTGGGGCTACATTTCAAAATACCATTTATCGATAAAATAGCAAAAAAGGTGACACTTAAGGAACAGGTAATTGATTTTCCGCCACAGCCTGTTATTACAAAAGATAATGTAACCATGAGAATAGATACGGTAATTTTTTATCAAATAACTGATCCAAAGGCATTTGCTTATGGTGTTGTTTATCCTTTGGCTGCAATAGAGAACCTAACTGCGACAACACTTAGAAATATAATTGGTGATTTGGAATTAGATGAAACCCTTACCTCAAGAGAAATTATTAACACCAAAATGAGATTAATATTAGATGAAGCAACTGACCCTTGGGGAATAAAAGTAAATCGTGTTGAGCTTAAAAACATTATTCCACCTGCAGAAATTCAGGACGCGATGGAAAGACAAATGAAAGCAGAAAGAGAACGTCGTGAATCGATTTTAAAAGCAGAAGGTGAAAAGAGATCTGCTATTCTTGTTTCAGAAGGTAGAAAGCAATCAGTAATATTAGAGGCTGAGGCTGAAAAGCATGCAGCAATATTACGTGCTGAAGCAAAAAAAGAAGCAGCAATTAGAGAAGCAGAGGGTGAGGCAGAAGCAATACTAAAGGTTCAAACAGCTGTTGCAGAAGGTATAAAGAAAATAAATGAATCTAACCCAAGCCCACAAGTCTTAACGATAAAAAGTCTTGAAGCCTTTGTAAAGGCAGCAGATGGTAAAGCAACAAAGATAATAATTCCCTCAGATATTCAAGGAATTGCAGGATTGGTTAAATCTATAGCAGAAATAGCAAAGGAAGACTAAAACAAGTGATTAAGGTCAACAAAGGTTATTCGCCTTGAAGTTGGCCTTAAGTATTTAAATATTCTGATGATCCTATTTTTTCGAAGAAAGTATGGCCCGGCGTATTGATACCATAGGGGAAGTTGGTATAGAAGGGTATTAAAATGAAAATACTAGGTCTAAGAATCTGTTGGATGCTTTAAAATACATACTTGATAACAACTTGATTACTTGAAATTAATAGTTCAATACTTCTTGTTGACGAGGAAAGTTCTGCATAAAGATTAGAAGAGCGGCAGATGAGTATCGAAATATGAATCGACTCAAACCAATTTTCTCAGGAGACTACTATGAAAAGTAAAGTCATAATATTTACTGCATCCACTGGGCATGGCCATAATCAAGTTGCATTAGCAATGAAAAATGAGCTTGTTGCCCAAGGATGTGAGGTGTCCATATATGAGCCATTTAAGGAAGTAAGCAAATCTTTAGATATTTTATTATCTGATGGTTATAGAGTACTTGCCACTAAAATGCCTAAATTTTATGGAAGAATATACAAGATGAGTAACCAACAATTTCTAGGAAAACCTGTTGAGATATTCTCAGTAAAAGTAATTGAAGACAAGTTGGAAGAAATTGTTGATCATGTTCAACCGGATTTGATCATTAGCACTCACCCTTTAATTGTTAAGGCAATGTGTAGTTTGAAACGAAAATCAAAATATCTTGGCCCTTTTGTTTCTGTTATTACAGACTATATGCCACATAAATGTTATATTAGCCCAATAGTAGATGCTTATATAGTAGGAAGTCAATATACCAAGCTTAAGGTTATTGAAAAAGGAATTTCTGAAAACAGGGTATTTGTTTATGGAATACCTATTCATAGATCATTTAGGGAATGTGATAATAAGATGGAAAAATCTAATCAATTCACAGTGCTTCTAATGGGTGGGAGTATGGGCTTAAGTGGAATCAAAAAAGTTTTCAAAGAACTATTAAATATTCATGCACCTATTAAAATCATTGTTGTATGTGGCAATAATATGACATTAAAAAAATATTTAGAAGAAAGATATTTGTCACAGGTATCAAATAAGGATATAACAATACTAGGTTTTACAAATGAAATATCTCAATACATGGAAGTATCTGATGTTATTGTCACAAAGCCAGGTGGTTTAACGGTTACAGAAGCTTTTGCTAAAAACATTCCAATTATTATTCCTTTTTATATTCCCGGTCAAGAAGAAGAAAACGCAGAAATGCTAATTGATATGGGTGTTGCAGTTAAAGTGGGAGGTCCTAAAGAGTTAGGTACTTTAATTGAATCTTTCATTCAAGAGCCAAATCTTTTGAATCATTTAAAAAGAAATATGTACAAAGTTTCTATTGATCACTCCTTGGATGATGCAATTAATTTATGTATAAAATTTATAGAAAGTCAAAATGACGATATAGGGATAAAATATGCAAAATAAATTTGATGTCTTAATATTAACAGCTGGATTTGGAACAGGGCATGTTGCTGTCTCTCAAGCGCTTAAAGAACATATACTTGCTGAAAACAGTGGTTTAAGAGTACACATCGTAGATTTTTACGAAATCATTCATCCGGTTTTCCACAAAATAATGTATAAAGGCTACGAAGTACTTGTGAGGCAAATGCCTCAATTATATAATAAATATTATTACGCAAAAGAAAAGCATTTTTTCCTTCTAAAGCTTGATACAACTTCGCGGTACAGTATCAAAAAGTTTGATTCTTATATGCGCGATATAAATCCGAAGGTAGTGATTTCAACCTTTCCAAGCTGTACAGGATATTTAGCTAAATATAAAAAAGAATACAGAAGTAAGATGCCATTACTCACGTGTATTACAGATGTAGTAGACAATAATGAGTGGTTATACAAAGAGAATGACCTATACTTTGTTGCAGATCCACTATTAAAAGAAGGTTTAATGAATAAAGGAATTTCGAAAAATAAAATAGTAGTAACTGGGATACCTATACGAACTAGATTCATTCATAATGAAGAAACCCAAATATTGAAAGAACAATTAGGTTATAAGCCAGAGGACAGAATAATATTATTAATGGGTGGAGGCCTAGGGTTACTGCCGCGGAATGAAATTTTTTATAAATGGTTAGGTAATTTGAAAAATGTGAAGATTGTCGCGTTAACAAGTAAAAACAATGGTTTATATCATAAGCTTCAAGAGCTTCAGGATGTAAATATTCGATTGTTTGAGTATTGTGATAAGGTTCCTGAGTATATGAGAATTGCGGATATTCTTATAGGAAAATCAGGTGGAATTACCATGTTTGAAGCAATAGCATCGACGCTACCAATCATTGTTTATAAGCCAATACTTGGTCAAGAAATTGAGAACTGCAACTACATTAGAGAAAAAGGTATCGGGTATATAGCAGATGACATTAGAGGTTTAAAGCAAACAATACTTAATTGCCTTGATGAAGATGTTAGAGATACACTGATGAAGAATTTGCAAGGATTACAACAAGCCATTGATATGAAACTTCTTGGGGAAAAAATTGTAGAGTTTCTTGATAAATGAATAAAAGTAGGTATGAATTAACTTTCCTAAATTATAAGAAGAGGCATAACAACCAGTTTCTTGTATGTTCAGCTACATTCACTTGTACTGTGTTAGGAAAGTTTTTAAATTATTTAAATATATGTTATAATATGAGAAATATTAAAGTAGAAAGTATCCCGTAAAGGAGGGTTTCATCAGTGCAAAAAGAAATTATAGCAGCAATTGATGTTGGTTCACATGCTTTAAGAATGAAGATTGGTGAATTGAAAAATAATGGTGACTTTAGAGAGCTTGAAAATTTTAGAAGAGTTGCTGCGCTTGGCCATGACACCTTTACAAATTCAAAGGTTAGCTTTGAATCGGTAGATAAGGTGTGCGACATCTTGAAAACCTTTAAAAGTACGATGAATGATTATGGGATAAAAGTTTATAAGGCTATGGCAACAAGTGCTATAAGGGAAGCCTCAAATAGAGAATACATTGTAGATCAAATTAAGTTGAAAACGGATCTAGATATATCTGTTATTGATAATTCAGAGGAGCAGTTTCTTACTCATAAAGCAATCAAATATAAGTTAGAGAATTTTGATCAAATCATAATGGAGGGAGCAGTAATTGTTGTTATAGGTGCGGGCAGTATACAAATCACCCTTTATAAAGATGGTCACCTGATCTCTAGTCAAAATGTAAAAATGGGTGCCTTAAGAATCAAAGAAATCATAGGTGCACTTGAAAATGAGACGCTAAAATATAATAAAATACTAGACGAATATATTAATGTTAATTTAGAAGGCTTGGATTTTTTCAAAAAGGGAATGCCTTACCAGCATTTTATAGCTGTAGGTGGCGAAATGAGTAGTATTAAAAAGCTTATTTCTTCTAAGGATTCCAATCATATCACTCAAGAAATCATGCAAAAGAGCAATTTCAGGAAGCTTCTAAATAATATAGCTAGTAAATCTACAGAAGAATTAAGTAGGGAGTACTCTATAAAAAAAGAACGTGCAGAAATTCTTATTCCATCTATGATGTTATTTAATAAGTTTTTAGATCAAATTGAATCTGAGGTAATCATAATCCCTAATATTTCTTTAAATGATGGTATTGTTAGAGATATATATGAAGATTTAAATAAGCTTAATAAAAAGGACAAAGCAATAGCGGATATTATTACCAATGCAAGAGTGATTGCTGAAAAATTTGAATACAACAAAGAACATGCTGAAATCGTAGAAAAGAATGCATTGATTCTATTCGATAAGCTTAAGAAGCTACATGGACTTGAGAATGAACGAGTTTTACTTAAATGTTCGGCCATATTACATGATATAGGAAAGTTTATAGGTTTGGATAAGCATTATCTACATTCTTATAATATCATTCGATCCCTAGAAATATTCGGACTTTCAAAGGAGCAAATGGAGCTTATTGCAAATGTTTGTAGATATCACAGCAATCAAGTTCCAGAGCAGCAACAAAGCTTTAGGTTATTACCAGAAAAGGATAGAGTATTGGTATCTAAGTTAGTTGCTATTTTAAAGCTTGCGAATTCTTTAGATAGAAGTCATAAGCAAAAAGTAGTTATTCAATCCGTTAAGTTAAAAGATAAGGAACTTATGGTAAGAGCAGTAGGAAATGAGAAGTCTATATTAGAGGAATGGGAATTTAAAGTGAAAGCAGCATTTTTCCAAGAGGTTTTTGGTATTACACCCGTGCTTAAAGTAAAAAATGAAATAGAGTAGGTGATTAAATGAAGCAAGTACAGTTAAATAATTCCCAATATTATGAAAATAGAGAACAGAGTTGGTTAGAATTTAATCAAAGAGTTTTAGATGAAGCAGAAAATAATGAAAATCCATTATTTGAAAGATTAAAGTTCTTATCAATCGTGAGTTCTAATTTAGATGAGTTTTTTATGGTAAGAGTAGCTTCCTTAAAAGAGCAAGTAAATGTAGATTATGAAAAAGAGGATTTCTCAGGATTGGCACCTAAAGAAATTCTAAAAAACATTTCTGAACGAATACATAGAATGATGGATGAACAAGCACATCATTTTAAAAAAACACTCATTCCGTTGCTAAAAAAGGAAGGAATCTTTATCAAAGAAATCGAACAGCTGACACCAATTGAAAATGAATTTCTAGAGGATTATTTTACGGATATTTTGTATCCAGTATTAACACCTTTAGCAGTTGATTCTAGCAGGCCCTTCCCACTTATTTTGAATAAGAGTTTAAACATTGCAGCTTTACTTTGTAAAAATAACGAAGAGGTTTTTGCTACGGTTCAAGTTCCAGCAGTTCTGCCTAGATATGTGAAAATTCCAAGTAAGCAAGATGGGGTAACAAATTATATTTTAATGGAAAACATTATTATTAAATTTATTCAAAGACTCTTTGTTGGTCATGATGTGCGCTGTGCGTTTCCATTTAGAATAACAAGAAATGCTGATTTGTCTATTGACGAAGAGGAAGCTCATGACTTACTTCTTGAAATTGAAAAATCAATTAAGAAAAGAAAATGGGGAGAGGCAATACGTCTTGAAGTACAACATGATATGGATGAAGAGTTGGTTAAAATTCTGATCGAATCCTTAAACATGTTTAAGAAGGATGTCTATTATATAGATGCACCATTAGATTTCACGTTTTTAATGAAGGTGTATTCTTTAAAGGGTTATGATAAGTTGAAATTTAAACCATATGAGCCCAAAATACCTAAGGATCTGTTAGGAGAAGAGGACATTTTTGAGGTTATCAGTAGAAAAGATGTTTTTTTATCTCACCCTTATGAGAGTTTTGAGCCTGTGATTGATTTCATTAAAAAGGCAGCAAAGGATAAACGGGTTCTTGCGATTAAGCAAACACTATATAGGGTAAGTGGTCAATCACCAATTGTAAGAGCGTTAGCTGAGGCTGCAGAAGCTGGAAAGCAAGTAACGGTTCTTGTGGAGCTTAAAGCAAGATTTGATGAAGAAAATAACATTCAATGGGCTAGAAAGCTAGAAGAATCAGGATGTCATGTTATTTATGGTCTTGTTGGTTTAAAAACCCATAGTAAGGTTACCTTGGTAGTGAGAAAGGAAGAGGGCAGCATTAAACGTTATATTCACCTTGGTACAGGCAATTATAATGATATTACTGCAAGGTTCTATACAGATATGGGGCTTTTCACTTGTAATGAGAAAATTGGAGCAGATGTATCCGCAATTTTTAATACTTTATCTGGATACTCAGATCCACCGAAGCTTCATAAAATTATTTTGGCACCTACAGGACTAAGAAAAGCCTTCAATAACTTTGTGGAAAGAGAAATTGAATTAGCAAAGGAAGGGAAAGAAGCCAAAATAATTGCAAAAATGAATGCTTTATGTGATGCGGAATTAATAGAATTGTTATACAAGGCTTCGGTTGCAGGTGTTAAGATTGAGCTTATTATTAGAGGAATATGTTGCTTGATTCCAGGTATTCCTAATGTAAGCGAAAATATTACAGTAAAAAGCATTGTAGGGAAATATTTAGAACATAGTAGAATATTTTATTTTTTAAACAATGGTCAAGAAGAGATTTATTTATCTAGTGCCGATTGGATGCCTAGAAATCTCAATAGACGAGTTGAGCTCCTTTTTCCGATAGAGGATCAAAGGATTAAAGAACGCATAAAAAATGAATTGAATATATTGCTATCAGATATAGTTAAGTCGAAAATTAAGGACTTAAGCAACGCATATCATCGCATTGATAGAAGAGGAAAGACGATTGTTAATGCACAAGAACTATTTGAAGATTTAGCGACAAAGGCTGAAAAGGATTATACTCAAGAAAAAGAATTGGAAATGTTTATTCCTATTAAATCGGATAAGAAGCTACTTGACAAATAAGATCATTAGTAATAGAATAAATATTATTATTAATGAATAAATATGCAGAGGTGAAATTATGGCAATTAATTTAAAAGGAAGAAGTTTACTAACCCTAAGGGATTTTACTCCTCAAGAAATTGACTATTTATTGGAGCTTGCTATGGATTTAAAGGCAAAGAAAAGAATGGGAATCAGGGGGGAGCTGCTTGAAGGTAAAAATATTGCATTAATATTTGAGAAGCCTTCAACTAGAACAAGATGTGCTTTTACGGTTGGTTGTGTTGATGAAGGGGGACATCCTGAATTCCTAGGGAAGAATGACATTCAATTAGGACATAAAGAATCGATAGAAGACACAGCGAGAGTATTGGGACGTCTTTTTGACGGAATTCAATTTAGAGGCTTTAGCCAAGAAACGGTTGAGAAACTAGCAAAATATAGTGGTGTACCAGTATGGAATGGTTTAACAGATGATTATCATCCAACTCAAATATTAGCTGACTTAATGACGATCAAGGAACAATTTGGTGTTCTTAAAGGGTTAAAGTTTGTCTATGCCGGAGATGGTAGAAATAATGTAGCAAATAGTTTGATGATAGGCTGTAGCAAGATGGGCATGCATTATACCTTATTAGCTCCCAAGGCTTTGTGGCCAAAGGATAGTTTGGTAAGCGTATGCAAGGAATATGCAAAAGAATCTGGAGCTACAATTACAATATCTGAGGATCCAGGCTGTGTAAAAGGTGCAGATACAATTTATACAGATGTATGGTGTTCAATGGGTGAAGAAGATAAAGCAGCAGAAAGAGTTGCCTTGTTAAAACCATATCAAGTAAATGATATGCTTATGACAAAGACTGAAAAAGATAACTCGATTTTCTTGCATTGTTTACCAGCAGTTAAAGGAAATGAAGTGACTGAAGAGGTATTTGAAAAGCATTCTAGAATTGTATTTGATCAAGCTGAAAACAGAATGCATACAATCAAAGCAGTGATGGTAGCAACTGCAGGTAAGTAAAGATTAATAAGGTGGATGTGGAGAATATGAAACAAAAGGTATTAGAATTGTTGATAGATGCTGAGCATTTCCTTTCGGGTGAAGAAATGAGCCACTCACTTGGCGTTTCTAGAACTGCAGTTTGGAAGCACATAAAGAAACTCCGAGAAGAAGGATATTCAATAGAATCTATAACCAATAAAGGGTATAGACTTACGATGCAACCCGATCAGTTAGATGCATATGAACTTGAACAGCTCTTAGGGAATCAAAACATGGTAGAACGGGTTTTTGTATTTAAAACAATTGATTCAACGAACAAGGAAGCAAAAAGAAGGGCTATGGAGGAAAGAATTCATACCGCACTTTTGCTTTCTGAGGAACAGACGATTGGTATAGGAAGAAGAGGACGACAATGGGTGTCAAATAAAGGAGAAGGGATCTATATGTCTCTTCTTCTGAGACCTTCTATTAAGCCTATTAATGCATCGATGCTAACTTTAGTAGCTGGATTGGCAGTTAAAATAGCGATTAAAGAAATTACGGGATTAGATAGTAAAATAAAATGGCCGAATGATTTGGTGATTGGAAATAAGAAAATTTGTGGCATTTTAACTGAAATGAGTTCAGAAATAGACTTTGTAAATTATGTTGTGATTGGAATTGGTATTAATGTGAATAATCAACAATTCGAAGAAGGAATTCAAGAGGTTGCCACTTCCTTAAGCTTAGAGGGGGGGGAGAGCTATCCCCGTAAAGGGTTAATCGTTCAAATCATTAAAGAATTTGAGAAGCTCTATGAGCAATTTTTACGAGAAGAATCACTCGGGTTTATGGCTGATAGGTATAATATGGAGTGTGTTAATATTGGTAAAAAGGTTAAGGTAGAAGTAAATGGTAAGGACTTTATAGGAAAAGCCATTAGAGTGAACTATGACGGAGCTTTGCTTATCTGTGGTGAAGATGGTAAAGAAGTGACGGTTAACTCAGGAGAGGTATCGGTTAGAGGATTATTTGGGTATGTAGATTAATGAGGTATTATGTAAAAGCGTTGAAGTGTTGACTTGAAGAGGTTAAGCCTTTATGTTATGCTTATTAGAATATGAGATTTTAAATACATAAGAGAAGGGAGCCAATATGTTTGACGAAACAATTGTACTAGCAGCAGCTAGTACCTATGATAAAAAATATTACTTTAATGATGAGTTCAATCAGCTTCCTCAAAGTATTAAAGATGAACTGAAGATTGTATGTGTGATGCATACTGCCGATGTAGGTGGAGTGATCACAATTTCCTTTGATGAGGAGGGCACTCTTCTTATTGAAGCTTCTGCAGATGAAGAGGACGTTTTGTATGATGAAATTGGTAGCCATCTGAAGGTTAGGAAGACTCAAGTAGATAAGAAAGAGCTTTGGGAAGCATTAGAGACATATTTCAAAGTGTTTTATTTAGGTGAAGAGTAAAAGACTAGCCATGCTTGAATTAGAAAAAAATTCTTTGTGTGAGAGCAGGTGCTTATGGATAACAAATTATTGCGACTAAAGATGCATCCAAAGCTTAATATAGTAGTTTTTATAAATCTTTTTGTTATTCTATTAGTGATCATTTTTCATAGTAAAATTGAGGAAGTAGATAATATATTATTTTATTTAATATTGATTATCTATGTTTTTTTTAATGGACGCTATATTCAAAAGGTTATTTTAAATGAAGCGAAGTTAATGGTTGAGGTTCAGAAAGAGCAAGATATGTCAAAGTTGATATTAAGTTCGGTTCCAACAGCAATTGTAGTTCTTAGAAGTGATGGGGAGATATTATATGTTAATGATTCCGTTGGTACGGTGCTTGGATCAGTTAAAACGGTGGGTCAAAATATTTTAGAGTTTGATACGGTAATGAACTCTCCCTTATTTGATGCAATAAATCGTGCGATCAAAGGTGAAAGTGTAGAATTAAGAAATCAAAATTACACCTCGTATACTTCGAGGCAGTTAAAAACACTAAATATTTTGTGCAGACCACTAAATGATCAAGAATTAAGTGCTAAAAACAATGTTATGTTATTTATGTCAGACATTACCTATGAAAATTACTTATTAAATAAAACAGAAGAGCAGTTTATATCTATGTTTACTAGTTTTGCTAAAATAATTGATGCCAAAGATACCTATACAGGGCACCACTCACAAAATGTAACGAAGTATGTCCAGCTTATTTTGGAGAATTATGATTCTGATGAAGTATTTGCTACTAATATGAAGATTGCAGCAACACTACATGATATAGGTAAAATTGGTATACCTGATTATATTCTTAATAAACCTGGAAAATTAACAACAGAGGAATATGAAAAAATGAAAGAGCATCCAGTAATTAGTTGGGAATTGCTCAAAGATATTGAGGATTACAAAGAAGTGAGACAAATCATTAAATACCATCATGAAAGATGGGATGGTAAGGGATATCCAGATGGACTTGTTGGAAATGAGAGTCCGATTGGTTCGCAAATAATTGCTATAGCAGATGCATATGATGCTATTGTTTCAGATAGAGTTTATCGAAAAGGTCGCTCGCCAGAAGTTGCAATTGGTATTTTATTAGAAGAAAAAGGACGTCAGTTTAATGGAGAATTAGTAGATGTTTTTGTACAAGCGTTAAAAAAACAGCATTCTTAACCAAATGGAAAAGGTAAGTGGTGTGAGCGATTAATTCAATATTAGTAATGAAAAATACTGCGGTGAATTGTTGGTAATAAAAGACAGTGACCGTGGTTTTTTATGCCATAATAAGAATAAGATTATGTTGAAAATATCAAGTTGAAGAAACCATGAAGGGATTGTTTTCAAGAAAGTATGGGGTGGGATCACTTACTTAAATATTTATCTCTATCCCCGAAGACATTATTCATAGTTAACCCCTTATTTCTTTTTTGATAAAATATACATAAAGTGAATCGAAAATTTTTTAAAATCTTAGCTTGTAAAATAAAGAAGCATAATGTATAATTGTGTAACATATAGAGAGTAATTTCGAGGGTGAGAAAAAAGACGTTAAGAAAAGTTGGAATTTATAGTAGGTTTATGTTATTGAGAGAATAGCCCTCGGTACAGATTAGAATTGTTTGTTAAAAAATAGACGAACAGTTCTTGGTTTTGTATTCGAGGTATTTTTATTTTAATGAAAGAGGAGAGGAAAATGGGGAAAATATTGATTGTTGAAGATGAGGTAAACACACGGGATGCTATAGTTAAAATTGTTAAAAGTATTAATGAAGAGCTTGCGATTTATGAGACTGGAGCTGCGGGAGAAGCATTAAGGACAGCCAAGACAGAAAGAATAGATGCTTTTTTTCTGGATATCCACCTAAAAGACTATTCAGGTATTAAATTAGCAAAACAAATACGAGAAATGGATATTTATAAATTTACACCTATTATATTTATTACAGGGGATCATTTTTGTGAGCTTGAAGCATTTAGGAATATTCATTGTCACTCCTTTATTATGAAACCATTTACAGAAGATGTAGTTGTTCAAGTGTTTCAAGAGGTTATTACACATGGAATTATTGAGGAGCAACCAGATCCAAAAATATTTCTTAAGGAAAAACAATTTAATTATGTAATTAAACAAGAAGATATAATCTATGTTGAGGCAATGAATAATAACTTATTAATTAAAACACATTATGAAGAATTAGATATTAAAAAATGTTCGTTAACTAAGTTTTCCAAGCAACTAACAAACCAATTTATACGATGTCATAAAAGCTTTATAGTTAATTGCTCTCAAATAACAAGAATCGATAAAGTAAATAATATACTATATATTAGAAAAAAGAATACCACCATACCCATAGGAAGAAAATATAAAGATATTATATTTAAGTCGTTGAACGATCTGTTTGAGACTTCATAAATTGTCGTTTACATACCTACGAATGTCGTTTACATCAAAAGGGTTGATTTTATTTGCTTTATTTGTATAATGAGATAGAGGTTAGTTGAAGAAACATAAGGAACAGAGATAAGGATGAGAGAGTGGGAAGTTAATGCAGAGTTAAAGAATTATAGATAAAGATGATAAATATTACTCTTAACTATTTCCCTAAATTTATAATTAAATAAAGTTAATACAGTTTATCTGTATGTCAATTAACATCTATATTTGTAGTATTTAATTGGTATTATTAATTGATAATTTTATTATGAAGTATTTAGTGCTTCAAGGTTACTTAAATTCTAATGATATTAAGGGTGAAAACAATGAGATATACATTTGTTAAACAACATGATGCAACAGATTGTGCGGCTGCTTGTCTGGCTATGGTATGCCTTCATTATAAAAAAGAAACAACCATTACCAAATTACGTGATATGATGGGAACCGATTTGAAAGGAACAAATCTAATTGGCTTAAGTAAATGCGCAGATGAATTGGGATTTACATCTCAGGCGGTACGAGTTGATAGGGAAGGTTTCTTAAGTAAATATACGCTTCCTGCAATAGCTAATATTATAACGACGGAAGGATTAAGTCATTTTGTTGTTGTATTTAAAATAACTGAAAAATATGTAATTATAGGTGATCCAGCAAAGGATTTACAGCGCTTGGAAATTGATAAATTCTACAAGGATTTTACAGGAGCATTATTATTGCTTATTCCAAATCAGGAATTTGTATCAGGCAAAGTAAAAGGAGATAAGACCTTTAATCGCTTTTTAAAACTATTATTGCCACAAAAGAAGTTGTTTATTTGTTCCATTTTAGCATCTGCCATATTAACTGCTCTTGGTATTGTGTCTGCACTATTTAATAAAATTCTAATGGATGAAATATTACCTTATAAATTAAAAAATATGTTGGTTCTTGTGTTAATTATATTTTCGGTTATAAGCGTGACGCAGGTGATGGTAGGCTATGTAAGGCAGTGGATGATGATATATTTGTCGCAGAAAATAGATATACCCTTGATGTTAGGGTATTTTGAGCATATTTACAAATTACCCATGAAATTTTTTGCAACAAGGAAAACGGGTGATATTATCACAAGGTTTTCAGATGCCTTTACAATTAAGGACATTTTTACTAATATTGCACTAACACTAATAATGGATATATCAATGGCATTGGTTACTGGTGTAATTCTTTTTAGAATGAATATGCCGCTTTTTGTAATTATACTTTTTATGATGATTATTAGTATCCTTCTGGTCTTTACTTTTAAGCAGCCATACAAGAAAATTAATGAGGAGCAGATGCAGCAAGCTTCTGTTCTAAATTCACAAATAATTGAAAGCCTTAGAGCTGTAGAAACAGTAAAAGGAAATGCAAATGAAGAAACCGAATTAGAAAATATTGAGAGGGAGTATATAAAATCTCTTAGGATTTCCTTCAAAGAAGGTATGTTGTCTAATGTACAAGGTTCAATATCTGGCTTGGTTTCTACAGTAGGGAATCTAGTTTTGATGTATTTTGGAATTATGCAGGTTATTAATGGGGAAAATACTCTTGGAAGTATGATGGCTTTTATGACCTTGTCAGGTTATTTTATGGATCCTATAAGCAGGCTTGTAGGACTGCAATTGCAGATTCAGGAAGCAAATATTTCAATGAAAAGGCTGACGGAGATATTGGATTATGAAAAAGAACAGGCTGGTGAGGGGGGGGGTATATATCAAGAGTTAGATGAAGTCGATGGAGACATAACTATAAAAAATGTGACATTCCGTTATGGAAATAGAAAGCCAGTCATAAATAATATTAGTTTTACTATTCCAAAAGGTAAAAAGGTAGCATTAGTAGGAGCCAGTGGTAGCGGTAAATCAACCATAGCAAAGCTTCTGCTTAAATATTACGAGCCGGAGACTGGGGAAATACTGGTAGATGGGGTAGATATTAAGGAGTATGACAATTATTCTATCAGGAAAGCTATTTCATATGTACCTCAATCGATAGAGCTTTTTTCAAAAAGTATTTATGACAATATAAGAGTCAGTAAAATGAATTCTACATTGGATGAGGTAAAAGAAGCAGCAAAAGCCGCGGATGCTCATAATTTTATTAAAAAGCTTCCGATGCAGTATTATACATATCTTGAAGAAGCAGGGAATGGTTTAAGTGGTGGAGAGAAACAAAGGATAGCCTTGGCTCGAGCTTTCTTGAAAACGAATAATTTTTATGTGCTTGACGAATCGACCAGTAATCTTGATTTTGCAACAGAAAATATCATATTTGATATGATTTACAATAAATTTAGAAAAAAATCCATGCTGATTATAGCCCATAGATTGGCAACGGTAAAGAATTGTGATGAAATAATTGTTATTGATCAGGGTGAGATTGTTGAAAGTGGAACACATGAGGAATTATTAAGAAAAGAAGGCTATTACTACAGACTTTGGGAAATGCAGCAAGGTAATTT
The DNA here is from genome assembly GCA_002841625.1 of Firmicutes bacterium HGW-Firmicutes-1. Lineage (NCBI taxonomy): Bacteria > Bacillati > Bacillota > Firmicutes bacterium HGW-Firmicutes-1. The sequence continues at coordinate 162,323 of PHAG01000005.1, forward strand.
TGTGATTAGGGAAGAGGAAAATGAGAAAAAAGAGACATTAGAGCTATTTGACGAGAATGAAATGGGATATGTCTAATATGTATGTAATAAGCTTTTACATAAATTTAAGTACTTGGTCGCGAACTAGTGCTAAAAAAAATTAAAATTAGGAGGAAAAAGTAATGGAATTATGTTGTGATATGGTAATAAGTATGCCCAGTAATTATGTAGAAATTGATAATGATGAAATGGTATATCTTGAGGGAGGACTTAGTATTACGCAAAATAGTGCAGGTTATAAAATAACATTATCTGCAAGAAACTGTGGAGATTTAGCTGCACTTGCTGCTGGTGGATCAATTTCTGTAGCATCAGTAGCAGCTCTATTGGGATTAAGTGGCGTTGGAATTCCATGGGCCATTGCTGGTGTGATATATGCGGGTGTTTTGGGAGTAGGATCTTCATATATGTGGATTTGTTCAAATCACAACGGAGCAACGATGCAAGCATTATTTGCTGGAAATGCTTTTTTAGGCTTTACACCGCCTATTATAAAATGGTAAAAGGCTTGTAAATACTTAATATCTAGACCTACTTGGAAAAGCATTATCACTCCAAGTAGGTTTCTGAATATAATTATAATAAAGCTGTAAAAATATTTTAATTAATTATTTTTATGATAAATAGTAGTATATTATTTTTAATGATATTGAAAGTTAAAGACTAAAAAGCGAATATACTTAAAGAACTGCAGTGAGTGAAATATCGAAATAGTTTTGACAACTTATGCTAGGCTTACTTCATCTATAATATAATTATAGAATGATAAGAGATCGAGGTCGCATTTCTCATAACATGTTGTGCATAAAATTTTCGAAAGGAATGATATATTAATGAATAAGATGATTTTTCTATTCGGCATAATTGTATTAATTTTAAATTCAATTATGCTGCTAATAGTTTCCCAAAAAAGCAAGATATCTTCGTCATTTTTTGATTTTTTAATTATTTTTATTGGGGGTGTAATGCTTATTGCATTAATTGTGTTTATTATAAAAATAATAAATATAAAGTGAAAAAAATTTAAATACTGATATTAATTTAATATGTTGGCAAAACTTGTTTTATAAAGCGAAAAATACTGTTGTTTTATTGGTATTCCAATATTGTGAATGCATAGATTCCAGGTTAGTTCAACAACTTTATTAATTTGATACAAAGTTCGCTTTAGGTGCGTTGACAACACAGCAGTTATACATGAGGCTCGTGATTTTTATAAATCTATTTTATCTTAGCATAGACTGTTTATTTAGGAATAAAGTAATGATTTCAATATAACCGTTGCTAAGTTTAAAAGAAGAAGCTTAGACTTTATAGAACAAGTTATCATTATTAGAAAATTTATGACTTTACTGATATCGAACGACAAAAGTATATTAAGATGAGTTGGAATAAGGTAAGTTTATAATCTTTATCGTTTAACTACGTTGTATCTAAAAATAAAGGTTTATATTTATTATGCTATAGATGTTTTTGAAACTTATCAATAATAGGATGTTTGCACTACTATAATTTGTGAAAGAGGGACATATGAAAAATAACAAAATTCAAATTAGTAATAATAAAACTCTAAAATTAACTAATGTGTTAATAAAAGAGGTGAACATAAAAGAAAGTGAAAGTTTTGAGAAGGAAGTTTTTCTAATGGAAAACTATTTTAAAAACAAAGGTGCTCAACCTAATGGCCCGATTATTCAATATACCACTATAGAAACAAATGACTTACAAGAGCCAAAAATTATATACAAACTACTAAGGCAGTCAAATACATACTTACATAATGTTGAAAAACCGTTTAAAATGGAAGCGCAAATAAAAGTGAAGAATTGCATGTATTCAAGATACGTTGGAGCTGAGAAAAAGCTCAAATTTGCATACGATAAAATTAACTTAACTGCTTTTGAAGAAGATATTCCTTTGAAAGGTGATAGTTATACCATTTTTGTAGCCCAAAATGATGATGAGATTATTGTTGATATATTTATGGAGCGCTCAGATAATGAGTAAACATATAAAAACAATGGAACAACTAAAGGACAGCAGACTTCTTTACGAAAAGAAGCTGCCTGCCTTTGGCTATATTCTTTTGTTAATAATAACACTTTTTCTGGTAGTTGTTGTCGTATGGAGCATAAAAAGTTCGAAAACATATATTATTTCTTCCCCTGGCTCTGTACAAAGTACTAATAAAAATTATGTAATGTCACCATATAGCGGTAAGTTGGTCACAATCAATATGACAGAAGGTGCTAATGTAGAGAAAGGAGACGTGCTTTTTTCAATTAAAAGTACAGATCTTGATTTGCAAGGTGAGCAATTAGAAGGACAAAAAGCAATTTATGAAAAACAGATTGAACAATATGATAAGCTGGTTGAGTCCATAAAAGACGGAGCTAATTATTTTGATGCTTCAAACCCTGATGATAGTTTATATTATAACCAATATGAAGCATATAGCAGCCAGATAGCACAAAATGAATTAGATACAAGTACATTTAAGGCTTATGGTTATACGGACGAGCAAATTGTAGTGGAAATGCAAAAAAACCAGAGCAAATTAACAGAAATCTATTATGCAGCAATAAGATCTGCGGAAGAATCCATATTGCAATGTCAGACGCAAATGGGCCTAATCGATGCACAGCTTTCAGCAGTTGGAAGCGGACAAGCTGAATATGAAGTAACAGCCAATGCAACAGGTAAAATCCACATGATGGCGGAATATAAGGAAGGTATGGTGATTCAGGCAGCTTCTCCGATTGCAAGCATTGCATCGGAGCAGGATGAGTACACCATTCAGGCAAGTGTCAGTGTATCGGATGTTCCGAGAATACATATAGGGGATAAGGTTGATATTGCAGTGGCAGGTTTAGCACAGGCGGTGTATGGAACAATTTCTGGAAAAGTTACAAGAATAGACAGTGATGTAACTAACACGCAAAGTGAAGATGGAAAAAGCTCCAATTCTTTTTTTAAGGTTGAAATTGTGCCTGATTATACATATCTAATAAGCAAAAATGGGGATAAAGTCAACATTTCAAACGGTATGGCAGTAGAAACAAGGATACAGTATGATAAAGTGACATATTTTGAATATGTTTTAGAAGGACTTGGAGTTTTATCTAGATAAGCATATGGGAGGAGCAGATGAAGAAGAAAAGAACAATTGGTTTAAAATATTTGCTGACAGCCATATTGTTGGCCTGTCAGTGTGCTAATGTCATGGGAGGAATTTACTTAAATGCTTGCTATGCATCAGAAATTCCAGAAGAAAATGTAGAAGATGAAGAAGATGAAGGCTCTGCGAATATAGATGTTACCGATATTGATCTTGGTGATTATCAAAAAGTGATGAAGGTAGGAGGTAATCAATTGCTTTTTGTAACACCAATCCCTATCAATGCGACAAATCAGACAATTAATTATAGTTCAAGTAACGAAAGTATTGCTACAATCAACGGACTTGGTAGAATTACTGCTGTATCAGAAGGATATACAACTATAAGTGTAGTATGTGGTTCTGTTATAAGAAGTTTTCAATTATCGGTAGAAAAAGAAAAAGTAATTACAGCTTCAGAGATAGATATGGGAGATTATAAAGCTGAGATGACGGAAGGGGATAAACAGAATATTTATGCATCAATTTTTCCTTCAAATGCATCTAATTTGACTATAATTTATTCCTCAAGCAATACAAAAGTTGCCACAATCAATTCCATGGGTAGAATAACAGCATTAAAAACAGGAACTACGATAATCTCGGCAAAATGTAGTGGGGCTTCGACAAGTTTTGAACTAATAGTTAAAGAAAAGATAAAAGCAAAGGAAATCGACTTGGGAGATTTCCAAGAGAAAATGAAGGTAAAAGACAAGCAGATGCTAGGTGCAACGGTGATTCCAACAAATGCCGTAGATCAGACAATTACTTATAGTTCAAGCAATGATTATGTTGCAACAGTAAACTCCCTAGGTAGAATAACAGCCCTATCTGTAGGCACAGCAATTATAACAGTAAAATGTGGAGTAGCAGAAAAAAGTTTTGTACTGACTATAAAAGAGGAAGATATTAAATATGTTACGGATATTGAATTAGGAAATTATGAGAAAGAAATATATATAGATAAGACACAAACCTTGTCCGCAACTGCATTACCAGCAACAGCAGAAAATGGTGCTATAAAATATTCTTCAAGTGATCCGTCTATCGCAACCGTATTATCAAATGGAGAGATCAAAGGTATCTCAAAGGGTAAGGTTATAATTTCTATAAAAGCAGGAGATGTAACAAAAGAAATAGAAATTACAGTGAAAGCATCTACTAAAAAAATTGAACTTAATAGTACTTACTTGGTTTTAAAAAAAGGAGATACTATTAAGTTGAATGCAAAAGCAATGCCGATGGATGCTGAGCAGGAAATTACATATCGAGCAGTAGATGCCTCTATAGCAGATGTAACACCAGAAGGGAAAATAATTGCAGAAGATGTTGGGAATACATTTATTATTGTTTCCAATGGAGATATAAGTAAAGCTGTAACTGTTATTGTAAATAAGGTTGGAACAGTTTCCCGAGAAGCTGATATAGTGGAAATAATTAATGATGATGAAGTTGCATATGCAGATTTAAGTGATAAGGATAAAGAGCTAATTTTAGGAATGAAATATCACGATGAATTGTTGGTTGAAGCTAGGGAATATAAATTAGTTTCAAAAGAAATATTAAAAAAATTATTAGAAACGTCATCAAAGCTTACAATAAAAGGCGAAAACTACTCAATGACGGTTAATGGTAGCGAAATTATTAACTTTGAAAATAAATTGGAAACAAATATTGAGCTTATTAAAAAGGCTAATGGACTAAGCTTTGTATTAAATAACGGGAATAACTTGCCATGTAGTGTTGCAGTTTCTTTTGAAGGTGAAGCAATAGAAGGCAGATTTGTATATTTATATAATGAAAAGAAAGAAAAATATCAATTACTAGAAACAAATAATATTAAAAACATGGTATTGGATGAAGCAGGAGAGTATTTATTAACAATTGAAAAGATATCAAAATTTAAATTGAGTATTGTTTTGCTTATGATTGCAGGGGGAGTAGCCGCGATTATTGGGATTATATTTATTTTAATGAAGAAAAAATATTGGTTTTATTAAAAGTGAACTTGCTATATTAATAGTCATTTGAAAATATGATGGAATTAAATCAAAGACATTGGAAGACATTGGAACAGTTCCATTTCTTTAAGAGAATAAATAGGGGGAGTAAATATGAATATTGATAAAAAAAGCACTCACTAAACGATATTGAATTGAAATTACAAAACGTTTTTTCTTAGTATATTCATTATTATATACCCCTGTATTTGGGTATACAATTAACAAGGAGCTAATTTGTTTTTGGTATCTAGTCGCTCTTGGTGGTGGTATATTATTGTTTATTAAGATTAGATTGATAAAATCAGTAATTAGAATGAAAATTATGTTAAGTGAAATTATTGTAACAGGTTGTCTGACTGTATGGATGTTGGCAGATTCAATCTCTGTACTATTATTATTAGACAGATTGTATTTTTTGCAGTGTTAGTAAGTTTTTTATACATTTATTTCAAATTGTTGTTCGAAGGAAGTCTTGTGGAAGTTAATACTTAAGTTTAAGTAAATCGTTAGTATATTAGAAGAAGGTTAAACTAAAGTACGTTGGTTTGAATCTTCTTTCGTGTTATAGTATCTTGAATTGTAATAAATACGATTAATTAGCCTTGATAGATGAACTAAGTAAGTAGTATAATTTATTAGTTGAAGTTAAGATTAAATATCATAGGGAGTATTTCATGAATAATAAGAAGCGATTAAAAGGATAATTGTATGCCACATATCAGACCAGTTTCAGTTTTAAGAAACAACTTTGCAGATATATCAAGAATAGTACATGAAACAGCAGAACCTGTATTTTTGACTAAGAACGGACATGGTGACATGGTTGTAATGAGTATTGAAGCCTATGAGCGTAAACTTTTTGAAAGCGAAATTTATCTTAAATTGAAAGAAGTAGAAATGGAAGCTAAGTCTACAAACATTCGTTATTCACATGAAGAAGTATTTTCAGATCTACGAAAACGAATAGCTGAAAAGGCTAATAATTATAATGTATAGTTTAAGATATTTATCGTTAGCTCAGAAGGACTTAATGAATATTGTGAATTACATCTCTGATACGCTAAAGAATCCAATGGCTGCATTGGATTTGGTAAATGTGTTAGACCATTCGATTTCTAGGCTTACGCAGTTTCCTTTTTCATGCAGAGTTTATCAATTAGATAATTATCTTGAAGTTGAATATAGGCTATTACCAGTAAATTATCTTGTGTTTTATGTTTCTTTGATCCAACGTTCTTTGTAAAAAGTATCGTTATCAAACTTCTCATACAAATCCTACATCAGTAACCAAATCAAACACTCAAACGATGAGCATTACATATACGATTATTTTTTCTTAGGATATACAACTAATGGAATAGAACGTTTTAACATGGGGCATCTTAGGAGGTCCTTTTTACATTTATATCTATTGTACCGTTCATCAATAGATGAAGCAAAGGTAACGGAACCCATTAGCGCTAAAAAACACAAACCATTGACAGGAAATAGGTGCAATAAAATAATTGAAAATAATAGTTGCAAAATGAAATAGTTGTATGATACAATTAATTAAAATTACAGGAGGTAACTATGGATTACAAGGATCAATTAATCGTCGTTACAGGTTCAAGTTCGGGAATAGGTAAGGCCTGCTCGGAGTTGTTGCTAGAAAAAGAAGTTGAGGTTATTGGTTTGGATACAAGTAAAAGTACTATCAACCATAATCAGTATCATCATTTTGTAGTAGACATAAAAGATGAAAAGTCAGTATCTTCTATTATGGAACAAGTAGTAAGTAGTTATGGTCAAATATATGGATTAGCAAATTGTGCAGGTATTTATGGAAACTGTAAACCTTTCTTTGAAATAACTTTAAGTGAGTGGGAGCAAGTTCTTTCAACGAATCTTACAGGTTTGTTTATCATTTCAAAATATGTGGTTCAAAAAATGATACCATACAAGATGGGAAAGATTGTTAATATCAGTTGTGTTCGTTCTAGGATTTTTCGAGAAAATATGGCTGACTATGCAGCAACTAAAGCAGGTGTGGTTGCTCTCACTTCTGCAATGGCTTTAGATTTAAAGAATCATAATATTCAGGTTAACTCGGTGGCACCGGGCTTTACTTATACGGGTATGACTTCGAAGTCATTTGATGATCAGGAGATAAAAAAATTTTCAGAAAGCATTATTCCTGTTGGTAAAATTGCTCAACCTGAGGATATCGCTAAAGTGGTATTGTTTCTGCTTTCAGATATGGCTGATTACATTAATGGAGAAACAATATTTGCAGATGGTGGCTTTAAGATTTCAAAATAGGAGGATGAATAATGAGTGAAGTAAATTCAAAACAGCTTAGAGAAATGATGCGTTTTTTGGAAAGGAGGCTTGGTGGTCTCGATGAGTATCAGAAAACCTGCTGCGAAGTAACCATGGCACAATGTCACGCGGTTGTAGAAATTGGACGAAAGGAATCTATTGCTCTTATCGAACTTGCTGAATTATTAAAGCTTGATAATAGTACGATGAGTAGAACAGTTAATAACCTGGTTAATAAAGATTTAGTAAAGAGGGTAACTAATCAGAAAGATAGAAGATATGTAACCATTTCACTCACAGAGAAGGGACAAAATGTATATGAGTCTATCGAAAAGGATATGGATTCTTACTATGAAAAAGTCTTTAAAGACATTCCTGAAAATAAAAGGATTCAACTGATCGAAAGCTTACAAAATCTGATTGAAGCGCTAGATATTAATAAGAGATGAGGTGTTAAGATGGATAGTACAAGGTATTTTGAAGAAGTTGCAGAACAATGGGACACGATGAGAACAAATTTTTTTACAGAAGTAGTTAGAGAAAAGGCTTATGATGTCGCTAAGGTTGAAAAAGGGAAAATTGCTGCAGATATCGGAGCAGGCACGGGTTTTATAACTGAAGGATTATTAGAAAGAGGCTTAAAAGTAATCGCTGTTGACTTATCTGATGAGATGCTTCAAATACTTAAAAGGAAATTTAATCAATATGCTCAAGTGGTTTGCCTTCAAGGTAAATCGGAAAGCTTACCTATCGAAGATCAAAGCGTTGATTATTCCATGGCGAACATGTATCTACACCATGTTGAAGACCCTCTTTCAGCTATTAAAGAAATGAAAAGAATCCTAAAAACTGGGGGGAAGTTGGTTATTACTGATTTAGATACACATGAGTTTGAGTTTCTAAGAACCGAGCACTATGATCGATGGATGGGTTTTAACAGAGAGGATATAAAGCGTTGGTTTATTGAAGCAGGTTTGAAAAATATTTCAATAGATTGTGTGGGTGGAGAATGTTGTACAACATCAATTGAAGGGTGTGAAGAGGCTAAAATAAGTATTTTCATTGCATATGGTGAAGCTTAAAGGAAAACAAGCTAATTTTTAGTAATTCTTTACCTAATTATAGCTTTTTTGAGGTCTCCACCCACATTGTAACAGGTAACATGATGTTTGCTGACAATACTTTCACTAAATACTTATTGAAAGCATAAAGAAATCCATATTCTAAACATCCGCCAAGAAAAAATACTTTTATTTCTCACTTTTATCTGATATAATAAAGCTAAATTATGAAATCAAATGTCTTGTATCCTACAGGAACGAGAACAGGAGGATTAACAAATGCTATTTGTAATAGATATTGGTAACACGAACATAACCCTTGGTGTATATGACAAAGATACCCTTTTAGGAAGTTTTAGAATGACCACCAAAACCCCAAGAACATCAGATGAATATGGATTGTTTATTCTTTCTTGGTTAAAGAGTAGGGGCATAGAAGTTGAAATGATTAAAGATACGATTATTTCATCAGTTGTACCTACTATAATGTATTCCTTTAACAATGGTATTAAAAAATACTTGAAAAGTGAACCAATCATTGTTGGTCCCGGAATTAAAACGGGTATCTCAGTTAACACAGAGGCCCCGAAGGATGTTGGAGCTGACAGAATCGTTGATTTGGCAGGTGCATTTTACACCTATGGTGGCCCAGCTCTCGTAATTGATTTTGGTACAGCAACGACATATGATGTTGTAACCGAAAAAGCTACTTTTGAAGTAGGGGTAACCTCACCAGGAATTAAAATAAGTGCTAACGCTTTATTTCAGATGGCAGCTAAATTACCGGAAATCGAAATTAGAAAGCCAGACAGTATTTTAGCCAGAAATACAATTACAAGTATGCAGGCAGGTCTTGTATATGGGTATATTGGGCAGGTTGAATACATTGTAAAGAAAATGAAAGAAGAATTAGCCATGGACATGAAGGTAATCGCAACTGGAGGACTCGCAAGAATTATTGTTGATGAAACAGATGCAATTGATATATATGATCCCGATTTAACCTTTAAGGGATTAAAGGTAATCTACGAAAAAAATCAAAAGAAATAACGATGGCATCTGAATAGAGCCATACTAGCACTGAATTATTATATTCTGCTTTGATCTTAAACGACAGAGACAGCACAAATTGCTTTTTATTCATTTTAAAATGTGCCTTTTTCGTTTGGAGTAAACCAGATGAAGGGGCTTTTTTAGTTTCTGACAATATAGAAGGCTTATAACTATTGTAAAAGAGGAGTATTGGTATTGTGTATTTGCTCGGTGCCATCGATTCTTGATATATATTGAGGTGAAGAAAATGAAGATGTCTTTTATAGGCGCAGGCAAGGTTGGAACATCATTAGGGTTATATTTTAAGAGCAAGGGCTTTGTAATAAATGGCTATTATAGTAAGACCTATGCTTCCGCCTTAAATGCGAGTCAACTGACTGAGAGTACAGCATTTCATAGCTTAGAAGAACTTTCAAGTGAGTCTGATATGATTTGGATAACTACAAACGATGATTCAATAGATGAGATAGGACGACAATTAGCTGCACTAAAGGTACTATCAGAGGGAACAATTGTAGCTCATGTAAGTGGAGCACATTCATCAGAAATATTAGTAGATCTTAAGCAAAAAGGTTGTTTCATCTATTCCATACACCCCTTACAAGCTTTTGCTCAAATTGATACATCACTCAAAGAATTACAGGCTACCGTGTTTTCAATTGAAGGGGATGCAGAAAAACGTTTGGTAGTAGAAGAAATATTTAAAAAGACAAACAATCCTCATTTCATGATTGAAAAAGAAGGCAAAGCTCTGTATCATGCAGGCGCATGTGTATTGTCAAACTATTTAATTACCCTGTTGGATGCTGCTTTCAATTTATTTCAGCAATCAGGGATGGAAAGAGATAAAATATTTGAGGCAACGCTACCACTTATAATGGGAACACTTAAAAATATAGAAACAAAGGATACTGTGAATGCACTCACGGGACCAATTCAAAGAGGCGACGAACAGACGATTAAAAATCATATAAAAGCAATTGGCGATCAGTTACCACAAGAAAAGGAATTTTATCAATTTATGGGGCTGAAAACGATCGAGATGGTTAAAGAACACAAGACAAAAGAACAAGTAGAAACTCTAAAAAGATTATTTGAAGGAGGAATTTAAATGAGTAAAAATTTTACGGTGACATCTTTTTTAGATGCAAAAGGAAAAAAAGAAAAAATAACGATGCTTACAGCCTATGATTACTCAATGGCAAAGATATTAGATGAAGCAGGAATAGAATCAATATTGGTTGGGGATTCACTTGGGATGGTTGTTCAAGGTTATAATTCAACACTTGAGGTTACTGTTGACGATATGATTTACCATTGTCGTGCGGTTGCAAGAGGTGTTAAGAATGCAATGATTATTGGTGATATGCCATTTTTATCCTATCATATTTCTGTGGAGGAATCTATTAGAAACGCAGGAAGAATTATTCAACAAGGCAAAGCCCATGCAGTGAAGCTAGAGGGAGGCGTCCAGGTAGTTGATAAGGTAAAGGCAATCATTGCGGCTCAAATTCCAGTAATGGGTCACATAGGTTTAACACCTCAGTCCGTGCATGTTTTTGGAGGGTATAAGGTCCAAGGAAGACATGCTGAGCAAGCACAAAAGCTTATTGAAGATGCCAAGGCATTAGAAGCTGCAGGTGTTTTTGCAATTGTGTTAGAAGCAATACCTGAAAATTTAGCTAAAATCATAACGGAATCGATAAATGTACCAACGATAGGAATTGGAGCAGGAAAATATTGTGATGGTCAAGTACTTGTAACCAATGACTTACTAGGTTTATACTCAGACTTATCACCAAAGTTCGTTAAGCAGTATGCGAATCTATCTGATATAATTAAGGATGCAGTGAAACAATACGCTACCGAAGTGAAAGCAGTTGAATTCCCGGAAGCTAAGCATGCATTTTCTATAGATGAAGCGGTATTGAGTAAGCTTTATTGAAAAGGGGGAAATAATAAATGAGCTTAATTACGAATAACAAAGCCTTGATTAATGCGTTAAAGGAAGCGAAAGATAATAAGCAAACGGTAGGTTTTGTGCCTACTATGGGTTTTTTGCATGAGGGACATCAATCCCTTATTAAAAAAGCTGTAGAAGAAAATGATATTGTTGTGGTAAGCATTTTCGTTAATCCTACCCAGTTTGCGCCTAATGAAGACTTTGATAGCTATCCAAGAGATATAGAACGAGATTACAAAATGGCAAGGGAAGCTGGCGCAGATATTGTATATCATCCAGATATAGAAGATATTTATCCAAATGGTGCAGCAACCTTTGTTGAGGTTGAAGGAGATATTACGAAAAAGTTATGTGGAGCTTCAAGGCCAAGCCATTTTAAAGGTGTAACAACGGTGGTTCATATTTTATTTAATATTGTCATGCCGGATAGAGCCTACTTTGGACAAAAGGATGCACAACAAGTTATAGTTGTTAAAAAAATGGTTAAAGATTTGCATATGAAGGTTGATGTAGTTGTTTGCCCAATTGTTAGAGAACTGGATGGTCTTGCTATGAGTTCTAGAAATGTATACTTAAGTCAAGAAGAGAGAGAGCAAGCATTGGTATTAAATAGAGCATTACATGAAGCACAAAATAAATATAAGCAAGGCGAGGTTGGTGCTGCTAACTTAAAAGCATTTATAATAGAAACGATACAAACCCAGCCACTTGCTAAAATTGATTATGTTGAAATACTTGATGGTGATTCACTAGAAGAAATGAAAGAAATTAAGAAACCGGTACTTGTTGCAGTAGCAGTAAAATTTGGAAAAACCAGATTAATTGATAATATATTTATAGACTAGGCATCTTCAAAAACAAGAATGATTTAACCGAATGTGGAGGTTTCGTAACATTGACAGATTTGTGGGCACATATAGAGCTTATTTACTAGAAAAAATCTACTATTACAACAGTTATTTTGCCAATGGAAAGAGGTGAATATTATGTTTTTAACAATGTTTAAAGCTAAGCTTCATAGAGCTACTGTGACAGACGCTAATATCGATTACGTAGGAAGTATTACAATTGATAAAGAGCTCATGGAGAAATCCGGTATTATATGTGGTGAGAAGGTTCAAGTTGTAAATATAAACAATGGAGAGCGGTTTGAAACCTATACCATAGAAGGTGATTATGGAAGTGGTGTCATTTGTTTAAATGGAGCTGCAGCAAGGTTAGCGCAACCTAGAGATAAGGTGATTATCATAGCCTATGCGATGATGACTCAAGAGGAAGCAAAAACCTTTGAACCAAATGTATTAATTCTAAATGATAACAATAAAATTATAGACATAAAGCATGAAGAAATTCATGGCAGAATGGAGTAATAGGAGAGGAAACAAATGATTAATATTGTGATTACAGCAGGCGGTACAGTAGAAGATATTGATGAGGTAAGGAAAATTACCAATACCAGCACAGGGTTATTAGGTACATTTCTTTGTGATGAAGCAATTATGTATATGGAACAAAATGAAATCATCGATTATAGAATCCATTACGTTGCATCTGCAACAGCAATGAAACCAGAAATAGAAGATGAAGCCTTGAATCATGTTGAGCTGTATGAGGTTACCAATACGGAAAGTGTTTTGAAGACTATAAGAGAGATATTTTCTAAACAAAAAATCGATTTCTTTGTCCACTGCATGGCAATCTCGGATTTTACAATAGATCATATCATACCGATTGATTTGCTTGCAGAAGAAATTAGGCAAAAGCTTCAAGATGCTTCCAAAGAAGATTGGGTGCAGCTTATAACAGATATTATAAAAAATCCTAAAGGAACAATTAGTCAGGAAAAGAAGGTTTCTTCAGGTGATGATTTGATTTTAACGCTAAAGAAAACTCCTAAAATCATATCTACTTTAAAAGAATATAATAAAGATCTTTTTTTAGTAGGATTTAAGCTGTTAAAAAATGTATCTGAAGATGAACTTATAACAGCAGCCAATAAATTAGAAGAGAAAAATGGTTGTGACTTAGTACTAGCAAATGATTTGCAGAGCATTCAAGAAGGAAATCATACTGGACTACTTATAAAAAACAGTGAAGTAATTGGTAGATTTGAAGGGAAGAAAAACATTGCAAAAGCAATTGTATACCAAATGCTTAAAGGAGTGTAGTGAAATGAAAAAAAATATTGTTGTTGGTGTTACAGGCGGCATTGCCTGTTATAAAGCAGTTGAAATTGTGAATGCTCTTGTGAAAAAGGGCTACGAGGTACATGTTATTATGACAGAAAATGCTACAAGGTTCGTTACGCCCTTAACCTTTCAGACTCTTTCAAATCATAAGGTTGCCGTTAATATGTTTGATGAAGTTGATAAGTGGGATACTGAGCATATTTCTTTAGCGCAGGAAGCTGAGATATTTTTAATTGCCCCTGCAACCGCAAACGTCATTGGTAAAATTGCCAATGGAATTGCAGATGATATGTTGACAACTACAGTTATGGCAACAAGAGCACCAGTTTTGATTGCTCCAGCCATGAATACTGCAATGTGGGAAAATCCAATCATTCAAAATAATGTTAAGGTATTAAAAAGCTATGGATATGAAATACTAGATACTGATGTAGGAAGATTAGCCTGTGGCGATATAGGAAGTGGTAAATTATTAAGTTGGGAAAAGATTGTTGAAAGAATAGAAGAAATTTCAGCAGCTATTAGGTGATCAAATGAATATTGGAAAACTAGAATTAGGCAACAAGGTGCTTTTGGCTCCAATGGCGGGAGTGACAGATATGCCCTTTAGACTTTTATGTAAAGAACAAGGTTGTGGCTTGGTATATACGGAAATGGTAAGTGCGAAAGCAATTATGTATCGTAATCCCAAATGTGATTTATTGTTACAAACGCACAAAGCGGAAGGTCCAGTAGGAGTTCAATTGTTTGGTAGTGATCCCAAAATACTTGCAGAGATGGCGCAAAAAATTGATAGTGATGCTGTTTCTGTTTTTGATGTAAATATGGGATGTCCTGTGCCAAAGGTAGTAAACAACGGTGAGGGATCAGCTCTAATGAGAAACCCTAAGCTTATTGGAGAAATTGTAAAGGCAATTTCTGATAGGGTAGAAAAGCCAGTTACAGTTAAAATTAGAAAGGGCTTTGATGAAAGCTCAATCAATGCAGTAGAAGTGGCAAAAATAGCAGAAGCAAATGGTGCTAATGCAATCACCATCCATGGTAGAACGAGAGAGCAATACTACTCAGGGAAAGCGGATTGGGATATTATTAGACAGGTAAAAGCTGCAGTAGCTATTCCTGTAATAGGTAATGGAGATATATTTAGCCCTATAGATGCAAAAAGGATGTTAGAAGTAACAGGCTGTGATGGTGTTATGGTAGCAAGAGGTGCACAAGGAAACCCTTGGATTTTTAAAGAAATTCTTCATTATCTAGAAACATCAGAGCTACTAGAAAGACCTTCGATCTCAGAAATAGTAGATACTATTATGAGACATACTAAGTTATTAATTGATTTAAAAGGTGAGTATATTGGTGTTAGGGAAATGAGAAAACATATTTCTTGGTATACGAAGGGCATGAAAAATTCCTCAAAGATTAGACAGGAAATCAATCACGTCGAAAGTTTTATAAGCTTGAAGAATTATATTGAACTACTATGTGTATAATACAACCTTAGTTGGCAATAGATTATAATAAAAGTCAAATAAGGTGTAATATGGGAAAAAGGTATGCTTATGTTGATTGCTTTGAAGAAATCAAACAAATACCCTTTGGGAATCCACTCATAAAGTTTTGTGGAGATAAAACAATTAGAAAACATTCGATAAAGAAATTTCCAAATACAATAGAAGACATATCATATGGAAGTGTGCCAGGTTTTTACATAAGAATTCCTGTCATAAAGCCGACTAAGCAGGAAGATGAAGATTACATAACCAGTATTATACAAGCATTTAATCAACATCTTATAAATTATGATATTGATATATTGATTTTAGATGACGCACTAAAAAGATATAGGCGTCAGTTTAATATGTCTATTTCCGATGGAGGTATCTTAGGAGTACTGTATATTAATGAAGTAATAGAAGAAGCAAAAAAACGTATCCATAAACCTTATAAGGATATTCGGTATGTTATAGTAGATGGTGCATCTACGGATACGGAATATGTATTAGATCACGCTGCTTATGATATGAATACATTAACCCTTGTTACAGAAACACCATCCCGTTATGAAAGCAAGCTTGCAGATATCTATGATGAATGTGGTTTGGCGGTACAGGTGAAAGGTAAGGGGCTTCGCCAACAGATTGATGGAGATATCATCATCCACTGCAACAAGGATAATGACAAACTTTATTATTGCTATCAGGACAATGGAATATTAATAGATTTCGTTTCGAGTGAAGAAGTATTGCTGCAGACGAAAATCAAGAGAAAGGATTTGGCGATCATTCATAAATTTGAGCCAAATTATTTAGAACAGAAATGGAACGCAGATATATTACTAGGAATTATATTAAATAGCGACCGAGTGTTGAAGAATATGTACGTACATGGTTATAGATATAATGTTAAGGATAGAATTGATAAGGCACTTAATAAATACCCTATAAAATTCGAGTTAAAGCTCTTCTAACTTATGGCCTAGAGGATGAATTCTCTTGACAATAAAAATAGTTTAAGTTATAATAGCAAGAATAATTATGCATTTATGTGCTGTATAATATGGGGTTAATGTTATAATAGAATAGTAAATAGGAAGGTGCAGGAGAATGGCAGAGAAAAGAATTATACTCACGTATAGTGGTTTAAAAGAACTAGAAGAAGAATTACAAAATCTTAAGGTTATTAAACGAAAAGAAATAGCTGAAATCATTAAGGAAGCAAGAGCACAAGGTGATTTATCTGAAAATGCTGAATATGATGCAGCGAAGGATGAACAAGGAGAAATTGAAGCAAGAATTGCTCATCTTGAAAAAATGCTGAAAAATGTCGAAGTAATAGATGAAGATGAAGTTGATTTGAGCACGATTAATATAGGGTGCAAAGTTAGACTTTATGATTATGATATGGATGAGGAAGTGGATTTTGCTATTGTTGGTTCTGCTGAATCCGCGCCACTTTTAGGTAAAATTTCAAATGAATCACCAGTGGGTGAAGCTTTACTTGGACTCGCGGTAGGTCAAGAGACTTCTGTAGATACACCAGCAGGGTCAATAAAGTTTAAGGTTTTAGAAATACACAGATAAGTAGAAACGAAGGAGTGTTTGAAGGTGTCAGAAGAAAATAACAATCAAGTTGAAGAACTGGATTTAAATGAATTGCTCAAAATTAGAAGAAATAAGCTTAAAGAACTTCAAGATCAGGGAAAAGACCCTTTTGAAGTGACTAAATTTGATGTTTCCCATCAGGGTAAGGATATTTTCGAACAATTTGAAGCCCTTGAAGGTCAAATAGTGACGGTAGCAGGAAGAATTATGACCAAAAGAATTATGGGAAAAGCTTCTTTTTGCCATATTCAAGATATTAGTGGACAAATCCAAGCCTATGTAAAGAAGGATGGAATTGGTGAAGAGGACTATACTATTTTTAAGCACTATGACCTTGGAGATATCATTGGAATTAAAGGTGAGGTATTTAGAACTCAAAAGGGTGAAATATCAATCAAGGCAGAAAAGATTACTCTTTTATCAAAAAGCCTACAAATATTACCAGAAAAATTCCATGGCTTAAAGGATACTGATGTTAGATATCGTCAAAGATATTTAGATCTTATTGTGAATCCAGAAGTAAAAAACACTTTCATAAAACGTTCACAGATTATAAAGGAAATTAGAAGCTTCTTAGATGATAGAGATTTTTTAGAGGTTGAGACTCCTATGTTAATTGATATACCTGGTGGTGCAGCCGCAAGACCATTTGTAACTCATCATAATGCACTTGATATGAAGGTGCATATGCGTATATCTCTTGAACTTTACTTAAAAAGATTAATAGTTGGTGGCTTTGATCGTGTATATGAAATCGGAAGAGTTTTTAGAAATGAAGGCCTTTCTGTTAGACATAATCCTGAATTTACACTTCTTGAGTTATATCAAGCGTACACAGATTATTATGGCATGATGGATTTAACTGAAGATTTGTTCAGATACTTAGCTACAAAAGTATTGGGTAAGACAACAGCTACTTATGATGAAGTTGAAATTGACCTTGGTAAACCATTTGAACGATTAACGATGGTTGAGGCAGTTAAGAAATTTACAGGTATTGATTTTAATGAAGTCAAGGATGATGAAGAGGCTAAAAAAATTGCTAAAGAAAAAAATATTGAAGTCAAAGCTCATTTAAAAAAAGGCGATGTTATCAATCTTTTCTTTGAAGCTTTTGTAGAACATCATTTAGTCCAACCAACCTTTATTATGGATCATCCAGTAGAGATTTCTCCACTCGCAAAGAGAAAACCAGATCAACCTGAATACACAGAAAGATTTGAATTGTTCATTACTAAGCGAGAATTTGCAAATGCATTTTCAGAGCTTAACGATCCAATAGATCAAAGAGGTCGCTTTGAGCACCAAGAATCTTTAAGAGCTGCGGGAGATGAAGAAGCTAATATGATAGACGAAGACTTCTTGACAGCCCTTGAATATGGCATGCCACCAACAGGTGGACTTGGAATTGGTATTGATCGTTTGATTATGCTACTTACAGATTCATATTCTATTAGAGACGTACTATTATTCCCTACAATGAAAAGTAAATAAATAATAAAATAAGCCATTGCATTTTTTATGCAAGGCTTTTTTTATTTGCGGGGAAAGTTCTGCATATGCAATTGGAAAAAAGCGGTAGGTGAAATGTAATGGATGGATTTACAAGTTTTACAAAAAATTTTGGAAAATTTTCACAGGAGGCTTCCTGCTGAATAAACAAGTATTACATAGATTGTCGTATGTTGCTTCACATTGAATGAAAGGTTTCGGTGCACAATAAGGAAAGTAAAATCATTTTATAATAATAACTGTCGAAAAGGATCATTTGATGTGCTATAATAAAAAACATGTAATGGTATGACACATTATATTATTCATACGGGGTGAAAGAAAATGGACAAAGAAACACTAAGAGAAAAATTAGAGAAGATTGAGGAACAAGAAATCACGAATGCTATAAAAAAGAGTAATAAATTAAACAAACGCGCAGTAAAAGGCTGGTTAGTTCTTTTGGGATGTGGGATCACTATTGTTATTATTGGGCTTTTATATAGATTTACTGGTAAGGGTGAAAGTATTCATTTTTCTAATCCAAAAATGTACGGTACAATTGTAGATCTGAATGATTTTATGATAGTAGATAATACGTTAGCAATTAATTATTCACCAAGAATACCTATTAGAGGCATTTTTTTAACTGCAAACACAGCAGGAATTCAAACTTCACTTGATAACCTTATTAAGCTAGCAAATGAAACAGAAATCAATGCGTTTGTTATTGATGTTAAAAATGATGATGGACACATTACTTATGATATGGATATCCCTTTGGTCGACCAAATTGGTTCAGAATATTATGCAATAAAAGATATTGACGTGGTGATGGATAAGTTGTACGATAATAACATATATCCTATTGCTAGAATTGTAGCCTTTAAGGATCCTTATTTATCTAGTCATGTTACGGAGTATGCAATTAAAAATCAAGATGGTAGCCTATTTCAATACAAAAATATTACTTGGATTAGTCCATACAATAAGGATGCTTGGAAGTATATTATTGATGTAGCCAAAGAGGCTGCTAAGTCAGGGTTTAAAGAAATTCAATTTGATTATATCCGTTTTGAAGCAACACATTCTTTAGAAGGTGCAAATTTTGGAGCGACAGCAGATACAACTAAAAGTAGGACTGAGGTTATTGTAGAATTCATTGAATATGCTCAGAAAGAGCTTGAGCCCTATGATGTTGCTATATCGGCAGATGTTTTTGGTACTATAATCATCAGTGCCATAGATGCAAATATGATTGGCCAAAATTATTATGAAATGTCAAAAAGACTTGACGTAATCTGCCCTATGGTATATCCTTCACATTATGGAAGAGGTTATTATGGAGTACCAGCATCTCAACCTCCAGACTTATTTCCATATGAGATAATATATGGATCAATGCAAGACTCTAATAAAGTAATTGATACAATACCTAAAGGTGAAAATAGGCCAATTGTACGTCCTTGGCTACAAGCCTTTACTGCTTCCTACCTTGGTGGGGGCAATTATATGACATATGATGGGGATGCAATTAAAAAACAAATACAAGCTGCCTATGACGCGGGACTTGATGAATGGTTACTATGGAATTCTGGTAATCGATATTATAAAGAAGGACTAATAGGTAAATAAAGTAGGTGATTTCATGTTAGATAACGAAAAAGTTTGTCTTATGACTAAGATTGCAGTATATGAAAAGAGCAAAGGCAAACAGGACATTATGAGAGCACAATATCATCAAAAAGATTATATATCTTTAAATAACTTTAAAATGCAATTAAGTGTGACTTTTGCATTAATCATACTCTTTAGCATAGAGTTTTCAAGCATTGTTATGGACTCTTCGGTTACTGCAACGACTACTTTGCTAATTGGTATAGGAGTTAAGTATTTGTTGATTTGGTTATTATTTATGATTGGATATACCATATTATCTACTATAAATAATAAAAAAGAATATCTTGAATCAAAACACCGAATCGAGGAGTATGAAACATTACTCAATGATTTAGATAAAATCCAATAGGAACAGTAAGGGAGGATAAAATGACAAAACTGTTTGAAATAAAAGAAATGATCATTAACCTTTACACCAGATTTGAAAGAGCTATAGTTCCTATAGGTAAATTTTTATTGTTCTTTATTGTACTAGTTTTGACAAATGGATTTTTTAACTCAAAGCTGTCAATTAGCGAATTTTTAATGATGGTATTATTAGCAACCATCTCTATTTTTATACCAGCAAGCTGGATCGTAATATTGATTATTGCATTTATTAGTTTTCAGCTAGTAGCAATATCACTTGAGGCAACACTAACCTTAGCAATAGCCATGCTTATTATATATTTATTGTTTATTCGGATTTATCCAAAGATGGCCTACTTCGTTATACTTGTGCCACTTTTATTTGCTCTTAAGATTGGTTATGTTATTCCTATATTTGCAGGATTGTTTTTTGGCCCCAGTGCTATCATTGCAGTTTGCACTGGAGTTTTGGTTTTTAAATTTGCAACGTATATTCCTGGATTGTTGCAGCTTCAGTCAGAATCCTTATACGATATGCCACAAACGATTATGCTTATGTATAAGTATATGGTCAATATAATGATTACAGATACTAGTATATTGTTAACTATCATTGTATTTGCTGCTGTTCTAATAGTTACGTATATTGTAAGCAAATTAGAATATGATTATGTATGGTATATCGCAATTGGGGCGGGCACTACAGTTAATATGCTTGGATTTATAATTGGAATACTTATTTTAAAGTCTGATATATCAATTATTGGAGTTCTTATTGGTAGTATTGTTGCTGGAGCTATTTGTGCTGCTGCTCAGTTTATGAGATTTTCACTTGATTATCCTAGGACTGAAAAGGTACAATTTGAAGATGAAACGTATTATTATTTTGTAAAAGCGGTACCTAAGGTTAAGATTACAAGAAAAGAAAAAGCGATAACAAAAATTAAGTAACAATATAAGAGGTGTTATAGTGGTTACATTTTCAGAAGTCTGGCAAAACTTAAAACTTCTTACATACCAATTACCAATCATAAATATCAAGGACATCATTGAGATTTGTATGATTGCTTTTGTCATTTACCAAGTTATCAAATGGGTAGAAGGAACACGCGTATGGATGCTTGTAAAAGGCATATCCGTATTATTTACGATCGCTATCATTGCGATGATTTTTCAATTAAATACGATATTATGGATATTTGCAAATACAATTAGTGTTGGTATTACAGCCCTCTTAATTGTGTTCCAACCTGAACTAAGGAAGGCATTAGAGCAATTAGGTAGAAAGAACCTTTTTGCTTCTATTAATATTTTTGAAGAACAGAGGGATAGAGCTGAGAAATTAACCATTGATATCATTGAAGAATTACTTAAAGCAGTGAATGAAATGTCAAAAGCAAAAACGGGTGCACTTATTGTTGTAGAACAGGATATCAGATTAGATGAGTATGAAAGAACGGGAATTCACATCGATGCTATCGTATCCAAGCAAATGATTGTAAACATTTTTGAACACAATACACCTTTGCATGACGGTGCGGTAATCATTAGGCACAATAGAATTGTTGCGGCAACTTGCTATTTACCGTTATCAGAAAACATGACTTTAAGCAAGGAGCTTGGAACAAGACATAGAGCTGCTGTAGGGTTAACTGAGGTAACAGACAGTATTATTATTGTTGTATCTGAGGAAACAGGTCATATTTCTATGGCATTGGGTGGAAATTTAATTAGAAATGTTGACACGGAATATTTGAAAAACAAGCTAGTTTATGTTCAAAAGAAGATTGTAGATGTCAACAAATTCAAGATATGGAAAGGTAGACATAAACATGATAAAAAAGATAACGAATAGATTAGGTTGGAAAATCGTTTCAGTTATTGCAGCATTTTTTCTATGGCTACTTGTTGTAAATTATGATGATCCAATTATTACGAGACCACCCTTTAACAATGTAACGGTAGTTAAGTTAAATGCAAGTGCTATAACAACACAAAATAAAGCAATTGAGTATTTAGAAGGTGAAACAGTTGATGTAACCGTAAGAGGGAAGCGTTCAATTGTTAATCGTTTAAGTACTAGTGATATTAGAGCATATGTAGATTTATCAAAGGTATCCATTACAGGTGCAATAGATATTGAAATAGATGTTCCAGATGGAATTCAAATAGTTAAAAAAAGTCCTGGAGATATGAAAATTGCGCTTGAAAATATCATCTCTGTTCAAAAAGAGGTTCAATATTATTTTGATGGTGAACCAAGTGAATCCTATGTGGCATTAGATCCTGTTATTACACCAAGTATAATACAAATTACTGGGCCAGAATCTCAGGTAAACTTAGTATCAAGTGTTGTAGTACCCATAAATATAAAGGGGGTAAATAAGGATATTACATTGTTTGCTACACCACAAGCACTTGATAAAGATAAAAAGGTTGTATCTACAATAACAACAAATGTGGATCGAGTTCAGGTATCAGTACCAATCATCAAGAAGAAAGTTGTTCCTATTATCTTTGAACAAGTGGATGACGTGGCACCTGGATATCGTTTAACTGAGGTTAAAATAAGTGTTAATGATGTAAGTATTATGGGCAAGGAGGAAGTTCTTAAGGGTATAGACTCGATCATCATTAATAGCATTTACCTTGCAGGGCAAACAGAAGATATTACTGTCCAAGTATCTCTTGAGGAGCTACTAGAGCCTAATGAAATTACAATATTGAATGAAGAAAAGATTGCTACAATAACTCTTATAATTGATAAGCTAGAGGAAAAGAAAATTTCAGTAGATGCGGACGATATTAGCATGAAAAACATTCCGAAAGGTTATCGGGCAACAATCAGTAGCAGTACACCAATTACTTTAACAGTGAAAGGTACAAAGAGTGACTTAAATAAAGTATCAATTGTATCCTTAAATCCTTATATTTCTTTAAACGGTTTAGTGGAAGGTATAAATGATGTGAAATTAAACTTTACATTATCAACCAATGTCCAAATGGTTACCGCGCCATCATCAATTAAAGTTGATATGATCAAAGAAGAATAAATAGATTAATAAAAAACAGCCGATGTCTAATCGGCTGTTTTGCTACGTCTTATATCAATTTTTTTAAGATTAAGTTACTTCTGCTAATGAAGGTAGTCATTGCAGCAGGTGATAACGGTTTGTGGCTTAACATAGCTAAGTCATAAAGTTGTTCACAGAATAGCTTGATATCTTCTTTTTTATCTTCGTTTTCTTTGTGAGCAACAATATATTTCACGAGTTCATTTTTCTTGTTAAGAAGAAGCGTTTCCTCTGATTTAAACATACTTGGATCCATACCATACATACTATACATTTTAGACATTTCTTGCATTCTTCTTGAATCTTCTGGAAGAATAATAAGTGCTGATATTTCTTCTGCTTTAAGATTTTCAATTTGCACCTTTAGGTCTTCTTTTCCTAAAGAAGCTTTAAATATTTTTTCAAGACCTTCAAGAAGAGTTTTATCTTCTTCTTCATTAACAACTTCTGAACTATCTTTCATTGTATCTGTAAGGTCTGCATCAATTCTAACAAATTTAACTTCTGATTCCTTCATTTCTAATTGAGAAATAAATGGTTGATCTATATTATGTTCTAGAATTACAGCTTCCATTTCATGATCTTTAAACATTTTAATATATTGGGCTTGTTGTTTTTCATCTGAGACATAATACACCTTGTTTTCATGTTTATCCCTATTACGTTCAAGGTATTCAGATAAAATTATATGTCCATCAGCAGTTGATTTATAGAGCATTATGTCTTTAACCTTATCATAAAAGGTATCATCTTTTAAACAACCAAATTTAATAAAAGGGTTAATATCTCCCCAGAAGTTTTCATAGGTTGGTCTATCTGTATTGAAAAGGGAATTCAGTTTATCAGCAACCTTTTTAGAAATATATCCAGAGATCTTCTTAACGAAGCCGTCATTTTGCAAGAAACTTCTTGATACATTCAAAGGTAGATCAGGACAATCAATTACACCCTTTAACAACAATAAGAATTCAGGAATGACTTCTTTAATGTTATCAGCAACAAATACTTGGTTGTTATATAGTTTGATTTGTCCTTCCATATTGTCAAATTCATGGTTAAAACGTGGGAAGTATAAAATACCCTTTAGGTTAAAAGGATAATCCATATTTAAATGAATCCAGAAAAGTGGCTCTTTAAAATCCATAAAGGTTTTTCTGTAAAATTCCTTGTATTCCTCATCGCTACATTCATTTGGTTTTTTTGTATAGAGAGGTGTAGTTGTATTAAGCGGCTTAGGCTCTTCAACGACTATATTATCTTCCTCGTCTTTTTTTGGTTCTTTATTAGGGTTAGATAAATAAATTTCATATGGCATGAAGGAACAATATTTTTCTATTGTTGATCGTAGAGTGTATTCGTTTAAGAATTCCATTCCATCTTCACCAATATATAAAATAATTTCCGTACCACGTTGTTCACGAGTACCTTTTTCCATTTCAAAGTCAGTACCACCTTCACAGGTCCATTTTACTGGAGTATAATCTTCCTTGTAGGATTTGGTGTTGATTTCCACCCTATCTGCAACCATAAAAGCAGAATAAAACCCAAGACCAAAGTGTCCGATTATTTGATCGTCATTTGTCTTGTCCTTATATTGGTTTAAGAAATCTTCGGCCCCTGAAAAAGCTATTTGATTAATATATTTTTTGATTTCTTCATCTGTCATACCAAGACCATTATCTACAAAGGATAATGTTTTATTTTTGTCATCAACAATGACTTCAATTTTGTAAGAAGTATCTTCACTGATATTAACTTCTCCCAGTGTGTTTAATTTGTTCAATTTCGTTATTGCATCGCAAGCATTGGAAATTAATTCTCTAATAAAAATGTCATGATCTGAATAGAGCCATTTTTTAATAATAGGGAATATGTTCTCGCTATGGATGGATAAGCTACCTTTTTCTTTACTCATTTTAAATGAAAGCCTCCTTAAAATAATTTCTAAATTTTCTTTAAAAGTATCATACAACTAGATAGCCTACTTGTCAAGAAAAAATTAGCACTCACATTGGAAGAGTGCTAACAGAAAGCAAAACCAATTGTACTATGTAAACTTTTACGAAGTGATCAGGATATCATTTTTTGAAAAAAAACGAAGAATAGAATCATCGTAGTAATTTTCTACGGATTTATCAAGGGAAAATAGTTTGTAGTTTATGCCGGTTACTATTTTAAGGCCAGTAGAATCAAAAATTATATTTAAGTAAAAACCATTCACATCTTCAGGTTGATAAGAAGAGCTGCTCTTATTTACTAAATTTAATTTGCTTTTCTGTGAGACTACAAAAACAATTTTCATCGTTGAAGGAGTTTTGTTGCCTTTTATAATTGAAAAGACTGTTCCCTTTAACTCGGACCATTTAATATATTTTTGATCTGCAAACAATTCTTTTTCTAAGTTATCATAGAATCTTAATTGAAGTTCGCCATCAATGGTATAACCAATACCTTGTTGAAGTTCAACAGATATGACCTCAAATTCATCAAAGGTCACCTCCTTAAAAAGTTTGTTCATGAAATTTTTTATATCTTCTACTTGACGAGCAATCATTTTTCCACCAACTTTTCAAAAGCATCTAGTTCTATATTACATAAAGTACTTTCAACATGCAACTTATTTTTTTGAGTGTTTACCTTTATATGTGCAAAGAATGGGTAATTTATGATATACTATTTTTATTGACTAGAAAGCGTTATAAAAGCAATTGAAAAAAGAAAGATGTGAGGAATTTAATGAAAAAGCTTACTAGAGATTTTTATAATCAAGATAGCATTTTAGTTGCTAAACAGTTATTAGGTAAAACATTGGCACATGTTATGGGGAAAGATAAAATACATTGTCAAATTACCGATGTAGAAGCATATACCGGTATTGAGGATCGTGCTTGTCATTCATTTGGAGGACGAAGAACGAATAGAACTGAAATTCTCTGGGGTGAAGCAGGACACGCTTATATATATTTAATCTATGGGATGTATTATATGTTAAATGTAGTAGCTGAAAGGGAAGGTAACCCATGTGCTGTTTTGATAAGAGGTGTAAAACCTATGGAGCCGTTGGATACTATGAGTCAGTTTAGATATCATAAGCCATATAGTCAACTTACAAAAAGCCAAATAAATAACATGGCCAATGGACCAGGTAAGGTGTGTAAAGCATTAAACTTAAACAAGGGCCATAATGGATTGGATTTGTTAGGAGATCAGCTATATATAATAGATGCACCGCCTGTTGACGAAGGGTTAATTCATGTTGGTAAGCGAATTAATATAGATTATGCAGAAGAAGCAAAGGATTTTTTGTATAGATTTTATTTAAATTAAACGACTCAAATGTTGGAGTTAGCAATGGAGGAAAGTTAAGATGGAAAATATGGTTGTAGCAGATTTTTTAGAGTTTTTAGAAGGAGCAACAACTCCGTACCAAACAGTATTAGAGTGTGAAAAACGGTTAGTAAAAGCAGGTTTTGTTCGCTTGAACATGGAAGAAAGCTGGAGTATGACTCCAAAGGGACGGTATTATGTAATCCCTTATGATTCTATAATAATAGCATTTACAGTAGCAAATGAAATGCATAATTTAGATAGAATTAAAGTGATTGCTTCACACAATGATAGTCCATGTTTTAAAATTAAGTCTAATCCAGAAATGTTAGATGGAAATATTCTGAAACTCAATACAGAGGTATATGGTGGACCTATACTAAATACTTGGATGGATAGAACTCTTTCTATTGCAGGTAAGGTAGGGCTTAGGTCAGAGGATATATTTAAACCAATTGTTAAATATGTAGATATGAAAAAGACAATAGTAACAATACCAAATATTGCAATTCATATGAATAGAAAGGTAAATGAAGGAATTGAGTTAAATAAGCAAGTTGATCTTTTGCCTGTTTTAGGACTTTGGGACAAGGAGAAAGACAAGTCGGGCTTTCTCATTCAATTGATTTCTGATGCTGTTGGAGTTCAACCTTCTGAGGTACTAGACTTTGACTTGTATTTGTATTTGGCAGAAAAAGGAGCTGTAATTGGCGTAGACGAAGGTTTGATTTCTGCTCCAAGATTGGATAATCTAGCTATGGTATATACAAGTATTGAAGCGCTAATGAAGTCTAACAATAAGAGCGGAATTCAAATGGCAGTATGTTTTAACAATGAAGAAATAGGAAGTACCACTATAGAAGGAGCTGATTCGAGCCTCCTATCAATCATAATTCAAAGAATTATGGCAGCATTTAATAGATCTACAGAACAGTATTATAGAATGCTAAATAATTCCTTTATGATATCAGCAGATGCAGCACATGGAACGCATCCCAATGCTCCTCAAAAAGGTGACCCAACAAATGAAGTGCGTTTAAATGAAGGAATTACGATTAAAAGTAGTGCTAAAAAAAGCTATGCTACGGATTGTGAATCAGCAGCAGTATTCTTACAGTTATGTGAGAGAGCTGAGATTAAGGTACAGAGATTTGCGAATAGATCTGATATGATTGGTGGAATGACACTGGGGCCTGTTGTAAGTAAGTATTTGCCAATTAGGACAGTTGATGTTGGATTACCAATGTGGGCTATGCATTCTGCGAGAGAAGTTA
Organism: Firmicutes bacterium HGW-Firmicutes-1; assembly: GCA_002841625.1. Lineage (NCBI taxonomy): Bacteria > Bacillati > Bacillota > Firmicutes bacterium HGW-Firmicutes-1. The sequence continues at coordinate 190,384 of PHAG01000005.1, forward strand.
TAGGTTTAAAGGATTTTGTCGATAGCTTGAAAGTGTTTGAGACTTTTTATAATAGTTAGACAGGCGAATTTTAAAATTTGAGTATCAATAGGTAAAAGTAGTACCTTTTGATACTCTTCTTTTTTTAATAATTCGCTTTTTTCAGTTATTTAGGTATATTATTGGTAGTGTATACCGATGTCAGCTCCAATTACACCAACAATTTGTTTGGATTTATCATGAATCGGAATACTTATAGTCATACATGGGCTTTTTGAGATTGCAGAAATATATATGGTAGAGACATAAGGAATGCCTTTCATGCTTTCGTTGAACCAGTCGCGGACAGTAGCGTTGGCTATGCCAGCTGGAGGGTTAGAGTAGATGAAATTGCCTTTGGCATCGTTTGTCCAGATTGCTTCCATTTGATTGGAACCATTAAGGACTATGTCTAATATTTTTTTGTGGGAGTAAGTGTTAATGTCCCTTAAGTTAGGGTTCTCTTTTATAAGTACAGTAAGATTTTCAATTAAGTCAGAGACTTGCCTTTTTATTTTTTCTTTAGCGTCAGATAATAAATCAAGTTCAACTTTATCTGTAAGAGCATGTAAGCTTTTGGAAGTGTCTTTTAGATTTACTTCGAGCTTTGAAATGTCATTGGTTTTTTCATAAAGAGTATGAATGTGAGTATGAATGCTTTCTATTTCTGCTGCAACTTGGCCAGAAGAAGTTGAGCTTTCTGAAATAGTGGTGTTAAGGGTATCAAATAAAGTAAGATTACTATCGATTTTTTTACGCATACCCTGAATGTGCTCGTCAACTTCTGAGTAAGTTTCATCGATTTTTTTTAAACCATCTTGGATGATATTTGTGTTTTCAACGGCTGTCGTGACGCTAGTCTGAGTGAGCTTAGATTGTTCGATAACGTTGTGTATATCATAATCAATTTCTTCAATGATTGTGGAAATTTGATCAACAGAGTGAGAACTATTTTGTGCTAGGGTTCTAATTTGATTAGCAACTACTGAAAAGCCTGCACCAGCTTCACCAGCACGGGCAGATTCAATAGAAGCATTAAGGGATAACAATTGGGTTTGCTTGTAAAAGGCTTGAACTGTTTTCAGTATTTCCGAAATCTTAGTAGTAGAGTTGAATAATTTGTTTATGTATGCCATGCTTTCATGACTTGTAGTAGAAATATTTTCAATTAAAGCTATGATTTTTACGATTGAATCAAGTTGGGAAGAGATAATTTCTTTGGAATGAGAACTAGAAGCTTGAAGTGTCTGTGCATACTTTTGTAGTGCTTCGGTGTTCTGTGCCATTTCTTTTGATATGCTCACACTTTCTGAAACATTCGCATAACTTCGTTCATTAGCGTTCGTAAGGTTTTCTGAATTCTTAAAAATTTGCTCGGACAGTTCTTTTTGTTTGGACAGCACACCGCTAATTTCTTTTGTGGAGGAATCTATCTGTGAAGATACAACCTGCATTTCAAAAATATGGGAGAGAATTTGTTTTTGTAATTGATCAAAGGAAATTGCGATACTATTTAAATTGGTTCGGTATTCTTGAGGATTGATTTCTTCAAAATAGTTCCCATTGGCAATGGAGGTTGTTTTTTGTGTAAATGCTTTCATTGATTTTTTCATATAATGATGCCCCTTTCATACGATGGTTTGAATTTAGAATTCTATGAAGAACTTAATTTCATAGTCAAAAAAAAGAGCTGATGTACCCCTAGGGGTACAAAAGCTCCATCGCAATTTGTGTACTTCAATCATACTATAGAAAGGTAAATTAGTCAATTGGTTCATAAAAACCTAAGTTATAAAAAAGCATAGAGGTTGCACTTTGCATAAAAAAGTTATATGATAATTGATGATTGGTTTAAAATAGGAGGATGATACTTTGAAAAAGCGGATTGGATTCTTTGAAATATATTATGCGTTTTTTAAAATTGGATTATTAACAATTGGTGGTGGATACTCTATGCTTCCTACTATGGAAAAGGAAACAGTGGAGGGCAGAAATTGGTTTAATCATGAAGAATTAATCAATAGATTTGCTTTGGCTCAATCTATTCCAGGGATTATCGCAGTGAATACCTCTGTTTTATTAGGGTACAAGTTGGATAAAATTAGAGGGGCACTTGCCTCCTGCCTAGGTGTCATTTCACCATCAATACTGATTATATTAATTATCGCGAATGGATACGAAAAATTTGCGCAAAATGTATATGTCCAAAATGGATTAAAGGGTGTTAGAATTGCTGTTTTAGCCCTTTTGGTTTCCACAATCGTTAATCTTATTAGAAAATCTATTAAGGATTATTGGGGTGTTGTTTTAGCTATGAGTGCGTTTGTTGTTATTAGTTTTTTAAATGTCTCACCAATCTTCGTTATTTTAGTCGGAATAGTTGCCAGCATTTTGATTTACTATAAGAGGGGTACAGATTATGATACAAGCACTTCTTGAATTATTTATGGAGTTTTTTAGCTTAGGTATTTTTAGCTATGGTGGAGGATTGGCTATTTTGGTTTTGCTTCAAGAAAAGTCAGTAGAGTTAGGTTGGCTAACGCTAGAACAATTCGCTGATGTAGTTGCCATCTCGCAGTCTACGCCAGGACCGATTGCAATTAATTTGGCAACCTTTGTTGGTTATTTCCAAGGAAGTATATTGGGGTCACTTGTTGCAACTATAGCAGTTATATTACCAGGGTTTGTCATATCTATCATTGTGGCAAAATTTATGGATAGATTCAATGAAAAACCTATCGTGAAAGCTACCTTGAAGGGACTAAGGGCTATTGTTATTGGATTGATTGCTACTGCCATTTTAAATATAGCATATGTAACTATTATTGATCTCAAGGCGTACAAAGTCACTCGTTATATTGGAGATTTGGTTGAACTAAAATCCTTGATTGTTTTTGGATTGTTGGTTTTTCTATCTATTAAATTTAAAAAACACCCCATATATTATATACTACCAGCAGGTGTTGTTGGTTTGTTTTTATGGCAATAAGGAGGAATGAATATGAAATACTGTTTAGATTTACATACCCATACAATAGCAAGTGGACATGCTTATAGTTCTCTTCAAGAAATGGTTGCTATGGCAAAACAAAAGGGTTTACAGCTATTAGGTATATCTGATCATGCACCAGGTATGCCAGGAAGTACTTATATCTACTATTTTCAAAACCTAAGAGTTGTTCCTGAAGAAATAGATGGAGTAAGAGTTTTAAAAGGTGTGGAGGCGAACATCATTGATCATCAAGGTACAATCGATATGAGTGTGAGCGATTTAAAGCAATTAAATTATGTTATTGCAAGTATGCATATGCCATGTCTGAGACCCTCAACTAAAAAAAGCAACACTCGTGCACTCATTAAAACCATGGGAAATCCATATGTAAATATTATTGGACATCCTGATGATCTAAGATACCAGATGGATTATGAAGAAATCGTTATTGCAGCAAAGGCTAACAATGTTTTGTTAGAAGTTAATAATGCATCCTTAAATCCGAAGGGCTTTAGGAGTGATGCAATTGTTGCAACTAGACAAATATTAGAGTTATGTATGAAACATAATCACCCTGTTATTCTAGGAAGTGATGCTCATATTTCCTTTGATGTTGGTAATTTCAAGTATTGTTTGCCTGTCTTTGAGGAGATTGGATTTCCAGAGGAGTTAATCGTCAATAGATCAATAGAGGAGTTGTTTAAATTTTTATCCTAAGAGAAAAAATAGTTCTTTACGTTAGTGCTCTAAAATGTTAATATCATCTTATATGACAAATTAATCGGGGTATAAAAGAATTATAGGTAAAGGAGCTGTGTAAATGAGCAAGAATATAAAGAGTCACGAAATAGATAAGCTTTTTGAAGCAATATTAACGTTGGAAAATGTAAAAGAATGTTATGACTTTTTTGAAGATATTTGTACTGTAAATGAATTGCATGCGTTGGCACAAAGATTACATGTTGCTAAAATGCTAAGAGAACAAAACACTTATTTGGAAATTGCAGAAAAGACAGGTGCTTCTACTGCAACGATAAGTAGAGTGAATCGATCATTGAATTATGGAAATGATGGGTATGACATGGTGTTTGCTAGAATTTAACCGAATGGAAGCCCCCACTTCTTAAATGGGGGAATTCATTCCAACATCGGTGGGGGTGGGGGCCCCCACTGATGTGCAAGCGAAGCTTGCATTAGGTTACGAAACCGTAGTGAATGCGGAGATTTTGTAACATTGACAATGATATACAAATTTAGTAAGCTGTCTAAATTCAGACGGCTTATTTTTTCATATATTGGTTAAACTATTGTAAGAAATTGTGACTTGGGATACAGAAATGTTTGACATGTCATGGTATAGTGATAATAACTTGAGAACAATTCATGAAGGAATGGTTCTATGATGAAATAGATTTAATTGGAGGTAATATTATGGGTTTTAAAATAACAGATATGGTAACTTGGGTAGGTAAGATTGATTGGGACTTAGAAACGTTTCATGGAGAGGAATATTCAACACATAAAGGGACTTCTTATAATTCTTATTTAATTAAGGATGAGAAGACTGTATTGATTGATACGGTCTGGGAACCTTATTCAAAGGAATTTATTACAAATTTAAAGAAGGAAGTAGATCTTAATACGATTGATTATATTGTTTTAAATCATGCTGAAAGTGATCATAGTGGGGCAATCGTAGAATTGCTTAGAGAAATACCAAATACACCTATATATTGTACGAAAAATGGTGTTAGGAGTTTGAAGGGACATTATCATCAGGATTGGAATTTTGTTGAGGTTAAAACTGGAGATACATTAGATCTTGGGAAAAATAAGCTGGTATTTGTTGAAGCTAAAATGCTTCACTGGCCGGATTCGATGTTTGTATATTTGACAGGTGAAAATATTTTATTTAGCAATGATGCTTTTGGTCAACATTATGCTTCTGAGATGATGTATAATGATAAAGTGGATCAGGCAGAGCTTTACAATGAAGCAATTAAGTACTACGCAAATATTTTAACGCCGTTTAGCAAATTTGTTGTAAAGAAAATAGAAGAAGTGGTTGGATTTAATCTTCCTGTTGACATGATCTGTCCAAGTCATGGTATAATATGGAGAGATAATCCGTTGCAAATAGTGACTAAGTATATGGAATGGGCGAAGGATTATCAAGAAAATCAAATAACCATTATATATGACACTATGTGGAAAGGTACTCGTCGAATGGCGGAAACCATAGCAGAGGGTATTAAGTCCATGGATCAAGATGTTGAGATCAAGCTTCATCATTCCGGTAAACAGGATAAGAACGATATAATCACTGATATTTTTAAGTCTAAAATGGTGCTTTTTGGGTCACCAACGATTAACAAAGGCATTGCATCATCACTACCTTTACTATTTGAAATTATAAAAGGTCTTGAGTTTAAGAATAAGAAAGGTGCAGCATTTGGTACGTATGGTTGGAGTGGTGAATCGGTTGAAGTTATTAACCATGAGCTAGAAAAGGCAGGCTTTGAGGTCGTAAATGAAGGGATAAAAGCGCTTTGGAATCCAGATGAAGAAGCATTAGAAAAATGTAGAGAGTTCGGAAAAGCTCTGGTAGGACGCTAGAAGTTTTGATTCCGATTTCTAAATAAAAAAGATAAAGAGGAGGAAATTTAAAATGGACAAATATGTATGTACAGTATGCGGGTATGTTTATGATCCAGTAGAAGGAGACCCAGATAGCGGTGTAGCTCCAGGAACGAGCTTTGAAGATATTCCTGAAGATTGGGTTTGCCCACTGTGTGGTGTAACAAAGGAAGATTTTGAAAAAGTAGAATAATAAAATGAAAACCACCTCTAGGGGTGGTTTTATATGTTATGAGGTTTTTTTGGTTTTTCTTTTTTTTCAGCTTTTTTAGGCTCTTTTTCTTTAGTTACTTCTATAGGTTTTAAATAATTATCAATCAGATGGGCTACTAGGTTTTTCTGAAGAGACGCTTGTAAGGAAAGCATGTAAATTGTTGCAATGAGCGATAATCCTTCACTATTCTTTGTAGTACTATCCGAAAAAAGCGATTGCGATATTTTAACAGTTTCTTGGATCTGCTCAGAAAATACATCGAAGTGATCAAATTGAGCTTTCGCAAGTGTATTGTAGAAGTCTTCAAGAGAAAGATCTGTAGAATCCTTTGACAATATTTTTTGTAGTGGCATTAGGATTGCCCCTATATCAGGAATCGACAGAGTAGGCTTTAAGTAAAAGATAAACAATAACATAAGCATATGATCACGAGAATATTTTTTCTTAGCTGTCGGTGGCAAAAGATGAAATTTGCTATAGTTATTGATCATTGTTTTAGTAAGTGTTTTGTCTTCATCATTGCGCTTAAACAAATCTAAGTGCTCATCCATGAAGGTAGTTACTTGGTCCATATATAAATCAATTTTTGGAATATGAGAGGCATCTAAATAATTATTAACCTTAAAATCTTGTAATAAATCTTCTATTAGTTTTACGTATTCTTTTTTTATAATGAACACCGCCTTAGTTAATCTGACATATATCAACAAACATATTATATAGTATTCAAAACTAGATTACAAGAGTCATATGATTTACAACAATAATTTTTTGACATCTATGAAGATTTGAGTGGAAGAACATATGTTTTTATGGTATTATAAAGAGTAAATATTACATATAACAAGAGGAGGACCCAATGAGTAAGTATGATTTATTAAATCCTATGCAAAAGGACGCAGTACTTAGCGCAGAAGGCCCATTATTGATACTAGCAGGGGCTGGTTCGGGAAAAACCAGAGTTTTAACACACAGAATAGCATATTTAATTGAAGAAAAGCATGTCGATCCATGGAATATTATGGCAATCACCTTTACCAATAAGGCTGCAAAGGAAATGCGAGAAAGAGTAGATAGCTTAATTGGAGAGGGAGGACAACAAGTTTGGGTTTCTACCTTTCATTCCTCCTGTGTCAGAATTCTAAGAAAATATTGTGATAAAATGGGTTATGATCGTTATTTCACTATATACGATACAGATGATTCTAAGAAAATTGTTCGAGAATGCATGAAACAGCTTAATATTGATCCTAAACAATATAAAGAATCAGCGCTTTTATCTGCGATTAATAGTGCTAAAAATGACTTAATACCTCCCCATTTATATACCATGACTACTAAGGGAGATTTTAGAAAAGAGATTTATGCTAAGGTTTATTCTCTTTATCAAGAAAAATTAAAAAAATGCAATGCTTTAGACTTTGGAGATTTGTTAGTGAAGACAGTGGAATTATTTGTAGAGCATCCAGAGGTTCTTAAAGCTTACCAGAATCAATTTAAATACATTATGGTTGATGAATATCAAGATACAAATGGTGTCCAATTTGAATTAATTAATCTGCTTGCTAAAGAGCATCACAATTTATGTGTGGTTGGAGATGATGATCAATCAATCTATAAATTCAGAGGTGCAGATATTTCCAATATATTAGATTTTGAAAAGACATATCCTAAAGCGAAGGTAATTAAGCTAGAGCAAAATTATCGTTCAACTGGAAATATATTAGAGGCTGCTAACCAGGTTATTCGCAACAATGTCGGAAGAAAATCCAAAAAACTGTGGACCGAAAAAGAAGATGGTGAAAAGATCGCTTTTAAAAGATTACCATCAGAAAAAGAAGAAGCGTTATATGTGGCAGAGCATATTATGAAAGGTGTAGAAGCGGATAAGAGTTATAAGGATTATGCACTTTTATATAGAACGAATGCCCAATCCCGTATTTTAGAAGAAAGTCTAGTACGTTTCAATATCCCTTATAAGATTGTAGGAGGAACGTCCTTCTATCAAAGAAAAGAAATTAAGGATGTCCTAGCATATCTTAAGGTTATTGCGAATGGTACAGATAATCTAGCGGTTAAGAGAATCATAAATGTGCCACGTCGTGGCATTGGAGATACAACAATAGATAAACTTCATCAGTATGCAATGAAAAATGATATGAGCTTTTTTAAGGCTTTATCAGAGGTAAGTTTCATTCCTGATTTATCCAGAGCTGAGAAAAAGATAACTGATTTTTTTCAAATGATGGTATCCTTTAGGAATCAATTAGAGACAATTAGTTTAGTTGAGTTACTTCATGAAGTGCTTGAAAAAACATCCTATAGGAAGGAATTGACTTTAGAAGATACAGATGAAGCTAAAGACCGCTTAAGTAATATCAATGAGTTGGTATCTAAGCTCACTGATTACGAGACAAATGAAGAAGAGCCAAGTCTTAATGGGTTTTTAGAAGAGGTTTCATTAATTGCTGATATAGATCAATATGATGAAAATAATGATTTTGTTGTTCTGATGACTCTTCATAGTGCAAAAGGTTTAGAGTTTCCTTACGTATTTTTAACAGGTCTTGAGGAAGGCCTATTCCCAAGCTTTATGACCATTTCTTCAGGAAGTGATGAGGATCTAGAAGAAGAAAGACGATTATGTTATGTAGGTATTACTAGGGCTGAAAAAAAATTGTGGATTACCTGTGCTAGTTCCAGAATGATCAATGGCCAAACTATGGCGAATCCAGCTTCAAGATTTATAAGAGAAATACCGATGGACATTATTGAGAAGGAAGAGATGGTTACTAGTAAAGCAGTGAACAACGCGCCTTTTAGCTATGCTAGAAAAAACAACTCGTTCTTCACAAATCAGCCTTATCAGATTAGTAAACCTGCCAAGATGGCACTACCAATTCACGAATCAGCCACGATAGATTATGGAATTGGCGATTTGGTTTTGCATAAACAATTTGGCATGGGGAAGGTTATGAATATTGAACATGGTGGAAAAGACTATCAAGTAACGGTTGATTTTCCGAGTGTTGGGGTTAAGAAACTCTTTGCTGGACTAGCAGCCCTAAAAAAATCACAATAAAATTTGCATAAAATCTGTTCAAAGGCATAAAATAATGGTATAATAAAAACATCTATTCAATACAAGAAGGGACGTGAGATAAAAATGTGTGATAAATTTAAGAATGTAAAGCATGTAACAGCAAAACAACTCGAAGACATATTAGATAAATTTCATAAGAAACAAATCATCGAGAAAAAGAAAAATTATACATGGCTGATCGTAGGATTGATTATAGTAGGACTTGCAGCTGCAGGATTTGCTGTTTATAAGTTCTTTTTTGCTCCGATAGATGATTACGATGATTATGACGATGATGATTACGACGACATCGATTATGATGAAGAATATGATGAAGACGAAGATGAAGCAGATATTCAAGAATAAATAATAAGAGGGGTTGGTTAAATACCAACCCTTTTAATATTAAAAAAGTTAAACTCCATTGAAAAGGTAAGGTAAACAATGAAGAAAAAAGATTGGTTTGAAGGTATTGTTGAGAAGGTTGAGTTTCCGAATAAGGGAATTGTTAAAATAGATGATGGTGAAAAGGTTCATGTTACGAATGTGATAGAAGGACAGAAGGTAAAGGGTGTTGTTACAAAGAAGAGAAAAGGTAAGCTAACGGGTGTTGTACTTGAGCTTGTTGATAAATCACCAGATGAGGTTGATCCAGTTTGTAGATCTGCAGAAGGCTGCGGTGGATGTCTTTATCAGTCAATACCATATCAGAAACAGTTGAGTTTAAAGAAAAGACAGGTGGTAGAGCTACTGGATTCGCTTAAGATTTCATATCTGTTTGAGGGTATTGTAGAGAGCCCACAAATATTTCAATATAGAAATAAGATGGAGTATTCCTTTGGGGATGCTTATAAGAATGGACCATTGGCATTAGGCTTACATAAAAGAGCAAGTATGTATGATATTGTTGATACTACAGATTGTAAGTTGGTTCATCAAGATTTTAATAAAATACTTAAGGCTACAATTGATCTATTTCAAAAGCATGAGCTTAGCTTTTTTTCTAAAAAGGATCATGTTGGATATTTAAGGCATTTGGTCGTTAGACAAGGGGAGAAGACGGAAGAAATTCTTGTTAATCTAGTTACTACTTCTCAAGGTAGTTATGATCTTGGTGTATGGCTAGAAACCTTAAAGGGACTCGAGCTATCTGGAACGATTGTTGGGGTGCTCAATACGATAAACGATGATATAGCTGATGCAGTTAAAGTAACAGAGCTTAGGGTATTAGATGGTAGAGAGTATTTTTATGAAGAGTTGTTGGGAATGAGATTTAAAATTTCACCGTTTTCTTTCTTTCAGACGAATACATTAGGTGCGGAGAAATTGTATTCGGTTGTGAGAGAGTATGTTGGTGAAACAAGAAATAAGGTTGTTTTTGACCTTTATTGTGGGACAGGTACGATTACACAAATGTTAGCGCCAGTTGCAAAGAAAGCAGTAGGTGTTGAGATTGTGGAAGAGGCTGTGGAAGCTGCTAGGGAGAATGCGACATTGAATGGACTTGAAAATTGCGAGTTCATTGCTGGGGATGTGTTGAAGGTATTAGATACTTTGGTGGACAAGCCAGATATTATTGTGCTAGATCCGCCAAGAGATGGAATTCATCCAAAGGCGATTAGGAAGATTATAGATTATGGAGTTGAGCAATTGGTTTATGTGTCTTGTAAGCCGACGAGTCTTGTGAGAGACTTGGAGGTATTTTTGGCGAGTGGGTATGAATTGGTTAAGGTGAAGTGTGTGGATATGTTTCCTCATACGGTGCA